>JAZOBG010000125.1:0-2559 GCA_045595865.1 Oscillospiraceae bacterium | reverse complement strand
CCGTCTGCGGCTAGGTCCACACCGGCGACAGCGCCCCCGAGTCCTGCCCCGTCTGCAAGGTTGGCGCCGACAAGTTCGTGGAGCAGACCGGCGAGATGAAGCTGGCCGCCGAGCATGAATACGGCGTTTACGCCAAGACGGTCAAGAATAACCCGGACATCAGCGCAGAAGATAAGGCCTACATTCTGGAGCAGCTCAAGGCCAACTTTGAGGCCGAGTGCTCCGAGGTCGGTATGTACCTGTGCATGGCCCGCATCGCCCACCGGGAGGGCTATCCCGAAATCGGCCTGTACTGGGAAAAGGCCGCTTGGGAAGAGGCCGAGCACGCCGCCAAGTTCGCCGGGCTGCTGGGCGAGGAGCTGGAGCCCAACATGGAGGCCGACACCCGCGCCAATCTGGCATGGCGCGTGGACTGCGAGTTCGGCGCCACGCAGGGTAAGGTCGATCTGGCCGCCTGCGCCAAGCGCAACAATCTGGACGCCATCCACGACACCGTCCACGAAATGGCCCGCGACGAAGCAAGACACGGCAAGGCTTTGGATGGGCTGTTGAAACGACATTTTTAATTACATTACAAAACAGGAGGAAAACACCATGGATATGAATGAAACTGTATGCTTTTGCGGCGGCGTGACCGTCGGCGACATCAAGGCTGCCGTTGAGGCCGGCAACACCACGCTGGAGGCCGTTCAGGCCGCCACCGGCGCCAGCACCCATTGCGGCGGCTGCATGGGCCGTGTGGAAGAGCTGATCGAGCAGTTCAAGTAAAGCGAAACGAACAACCGGGAGTGGATCGCACGATCCACTCCCGGTTTTTTCAGAATAGTTCAGCGTGGCTTCCCACGCGGTACAGCATCAGCACCAAAATACCGTTGTCGATCTCGTAGATCAACAGCCAGTCGGGTTCTAATGACATTCCCGGCATCCCTTGTAATTGCCGCTGAGGTCATGATCCCGGTATTTTTCTGCCAGTGGCTCCCCATTGGCAAGCTGCTCGATCACCGCAAACAGCCTTTCGGTATCCTTGCCCTGCTTTTTTGCCAGCTTCAAATCCTTTTTGAACTGGGTGGTAAACCGAACTTCGTATTTCATGCGTCAAGGGCCGCCTTTAACTCATCCATGCTGCGGTAGCCCCTCGCGGAGGTGTCCCGCATCATTCGCCGGCCTTCCGCAATGGCGTTGGCCGTGATTGCATTCGGGGTATTCAGCGTTACATCAAAGGGAATTCCGCCGGCGCGGATGGACTGGCGCAGGAACAGATTCACCGCCGTGGTCAGATTCAGCCCAAGTTCACTGAAAAGCTGTTCGGCGGCGTGCTTTACTTCGGCATCGGTGCGGATATTCAAATTGGTCGTTGCCATACTTTCATCTCCTCGCGTCTATTATATGCATATTGTAACGCAATGTTTTTACAATGTCAACATAATGTAATGCAACATGCCTTGCGCTACAGCACAGTGCACGAAATGGCCCGTGACGAGGCCCAACACGGGCGGGACAGGCTGTATTCAGGAAAGGGGAAGGGCGTATTCCGCCAGACGGGCGCTGAGCAGGGGGTCGTCCTCGACCCGGTCGGCAAACTCCGACAGGGCAGCCTCCGGTTCGGAACGGGCCACCAGCCAGAAGGCGCCCTTCCACCGATACAGGGGCAGTTCGGCAAGGCCGGGCAGGGCGGTCACGGCGTCCAGAAGGGCGTCGCTGCCGAAAAACCGCCACACCGATGAAGTGTCCGGCGAGGTATGGATAAACAGCAGCAGACCGTTTTTGTCCGGATAGCTTTCCAGCTTCAGCGGCTTGTCTGCCCCACGGCCAAGGGTGGAAAGACATTCTTCCGCCAGGGCTTTTGTCTGCTCGCAGGTCAGAGAATCGGGCTGCAGGCCCCGTTCCTGCAGTTCCGGGCGGGTCAGATACAGCAGGGATACTGTGGGGGCGATGGGTTGAACCGTCATGGGAGACCTCCTTAGGGTGATTTACATGGTATTACTATACCGAAACCGTGGGAGGAATGATAGTTGTAATGGTTGGCAGAAACGAAAAAATATGTTATACTGTCTTATTAAGAAAATTCCAAATGCAGAAAAACCAAAATTCGAGGGGGCACTGAACATGGATATGACCGAGCGCATGGTGGAACACACCTGCCCCTACAGGGGTGTTATCGTGGACGTGACGCTGGACAAGGCCGTGCTGCCCAACGGGAAGCAGGCCAAGCGCGAGGTGGTGCTCCATCCCGGCGGAGCGGCCGCCCTGCCCCTGAATGACGACGGCACCGTCACCGTGGTGCGGCAGTATCGCTACCCCTTCGGGCGGGTGCTGACCGAGATCCCGGCGGGCAAGCTGGAGCCCAACGAGGATCCCCGCAAGGCCATCCTGCGGGAGCTGGAGGAAGAAATCGGCGCCAGCCCGGAGGAGTTGATCGACCTGGGCTGTGTGTATACCTCCCCCGGCATTACGCAGGAAGTGCTGTATCTGTACCTTGCCCGGGGTCTGACCTATGGGAAATGCTGCCCCGACGAGGACGAATTTCTTGAGATCGACCGCATCCCCTTTGATGTCCTG
>JAZOBG010000124.1:0-9816 GCA_045595865.1 Oscillospiraceae bacterium | reverse complement strand
ATCCACCGACTGATCCTGATAGTCTTTGCTGGCCGAGGTAATATAGTTCAGAACATCCTGTTTATGAAACCCTCCAAAGGCAACAGTGCGGAACCGATTTTCCTGATTACTCATGGGGCACTCCCCTTTTCCTATGATTTTCGACCATTGTATCACAAAAATACCGAATATACAACGGTTTCAAAACCCTTCTG
Organism: Oscillospiraceae bacterium; assembly: GCA_045595865.1. Taxonomy (GTDB): domain Bacteria; phylum Bacillota; class Clostridia; order Oscillospirales; family Oscillospiraceae; genus JAJPXI01. The sequence goes on along the minus strand of JAZOBG010000124.1, from coordinate 9,622 downwards.
CGCCAGCAAAATTTTGTTGACGCATCATGGTATAAAATAGTATAATAGAATGATATTTTATGAGCAGGTGAGACACTATGTGGGTTACCAACGGTTGGAAAGATTATGAATTGCTGGATTGCTCCAACGGCGAAAAACTGGAACGCTGGGGGGAGCATGTTTTGGTGCGCCCCGATCCTCAGGCGATTTGGAAAACGCCCCGCAGCCACCACGGCTGGAAGAAGCATGCAGCCCGCTACTCCCGCTCCAACAGCGGCGGCGGCGCATGGGAAAAGAAACAGCTTCCCGAACGCTGGACCGTGGATTACGGCAGTTTGACCTTTAATGTCAAGCCCATGAACTTCAAGCACACCGGTTTGTTCCCCGGGCAGGCCGCCAACTGGGATTTTGCCATGGAACAGATCAAAAACGCAGGTCGTCCCGTCAGCGTGCTGAACCTGTTTGCATACACCGGCGGCGCCACCGTCGCCTGCGCCGCGGCAGGCGCCAGCGTATGCCATGTGGACGCCGCCAAGGGCATGGTCGCCTGGGCCAAGGAAAACGCCGCCAGCTCGGGCGTAGCCGACAAACCCATCCGCTGGATTATTGACGACTGCGGCAAATTTGTGGAGCGCGAGATCCGCCGCGGCCGCAAGTATGACGCCGTCATCATGGACCCTCCCTCTTACGGGCGCGGCCCCTCCGGCGAAGTGTGGAAACTGGAGGAAAATCTTTGGGACTTTGTGGAACTGGTTTCTCAGGTTCTGTCGGATGACCCCCTGTTCTTCCTGATCAGCTCCTACACTACCGGTCTGGCTCCTTCGGTGCTGACCTACATTCTGGAGTCCACCGTCACCAAAAAGTACGGCGGCCACACCGTCAGCGACGAACTGGGCCTGCCGGTTACTGCCTCCGGTCTGGTGCTGCCTTGCGGCTCCGCCGGGCGCTGGACTGCAGGTCGATGATTCCACACATCCGGGATTTTATCGTCCGAATGCTGCCGGGTGGAATTCTGGCCTTGCTGCTCTATTTCGCTCTGCTCCCCATACGTCGCCGCAAATTACTCGGCGCCGGACAAGCCAGTCCGCTACACCGGGAAATTCTCCTTTTGGTTTTCTCCCTTTTCTGTGGTGGGATGGCATGCATCACGCTGACTCCACGTTGGTTTCACTGGATAACCGTTCTGCGTGACGGAGCAAACGAGCCTTTTTTCCAAATCGGTACATTTAATTTGATTCCCTTTCGTACCTTTGCTTCCGACCCTTGGTCAGTCATGATCCTTCTGGGCAATGTGATTATGTTCTTTCCCATCGGATTTTTCTTTGTTTTACTTTGGCGCAGAAATTTGTGGAAACACATTCTGCTGACCGGCCTTTTGACCACCGTCGGTATTGAGTCCATTCAGTTTTTGGTAGGGCGAACCTTTGACATTGACGATATTCTGCTCAACACCATTGGCGTATTGTCGGGCGGCTTGTTCTGCCGCCTTTTGCAACGTTTCATTCCCACACTGCACACCTTTCAACTACAAAATTCATGAGGTATCCCGCCATGGCAACCGATATTATTCAAACTGAAAACCTTCGTTTCGCCTACACCAGCGAGGAGGGTGTTGCCCCCATCATCCTGGACGTTGTTGACCTGAAGATCGAAACCGGTTCTTTCGTGGCAGTTTTAGGTCACAACGGCTCCGGCAAATCCACGCTGGCCAAACACTTGAACGCCATCCTGCTGCCCACCGGCGGCAAGGTCTATGTGGACGGCATTGACACGGCCAACGAAGAGGAACTGCTGGCCATCCGCCGCACGGTCGGCATGGTCTTTCAGAATCCCGACAACCAGATCGTCGCAAACGTGGTGGAGGAAGATGTGGCCTTTGCCCCGGAAAATCTGGGATACCCCTCCGCAGAAATCCGGGAACGTGTAGATCTGGCTTTGAAGCTGGTGGGCATGAGTGAATTTGCCACCCATGCGCCCCATCTGCTGTCCGGTGGTCAGAAACAGCGTATTGCCATTGCCGGCGTCATCGCCATGCGCCCCCGCTGCCTGGTATTGGACGAGCCCACCGCCATGCTGGACCCCGTGGGCCGAAAAGAAGTTATGGACACCATCAAAGACCTGAACACCCGCGCCGGTGTCACCGTGGTACTCATTACCCACCACATGGACGAGGCCGCGCAGGCCGACCGTCTTGTAGTCATGTCCAAGGGCAAAATCGTGGCTGACGGTGCCCCCAGAGAGGTGTTTCAGCACGTGGAGGAACTGCGTTCGATCGGTCTGACCGTGCCCGAACCGGTTTCCCTCATGTGGGAACTGCGTCAGGCCGGACTGGACGTTCCGCTGGACGTGCTGACCGATGAAGAATGCGCTCAGGCTCTGCAGACCCTGCTGACCTGATCCCGATACAATGTAAGGACGATCGTTATGCAACCCATACTTCAAACCGAAAAATTATGCCACGTGTACTCGGCAGGCACCCCGTTCCAGCGGGATGCCTTGGTTGACGTGGACTTTTCCGCTTATCAGGGAGAATATCTGGGCATCATCGGCCGCACCGGATCGGGCAAATCCACCCTGATCCAGCACCTGAACGGTCTGTTGAAACCCACCTCGGGCAAGGTCCTGTTTGAGGGCGAGGATATCTGGTCCTCAAAAGAGCGTACCCGCGCCACCCGGTTTCAGGTGGGTCTGGTCTTCCAGTACCCGGAGTATCAGCTGTTTGAGGAGACCGTGTACAAGGACATTTCCTTCGGCCCTAAAAATATGAAACTGGATCCTGACGAGATTGACCGCCGCGTCCGCAAGGCCGCCCGTTTTGTCGGTCTTCCCGATGCTGTTCTGGATAAATCACCCTTTGAACTGTCCGGCGGTCAGAAGCGCCGCGTTGCCATCGCCGGCGTCATCGCCATGGAGCCCAAGGTACTGGTTCTGGACGAACCCACCGCCGGCCTGGACCCCGTGGGCGTACAGGAAATTCTGGAGAACATCCGCGCCTATCACGAGGATCAGAACGCCACCATCATTCTCGTTTCCCACTCCATGGAGGAAGTGGCCCGCACAGTGGACCGCCTTGTGGTGGTCTGCGACGGCAGGATCCCCTTCTCCGGCGCGCCCCGTGAAGTATTTTCTCACGGCCCCGAGCTGGAGCAGATGGGTCTCGGCGTTCCGCAGATGACCCGTGTGTTCCACCGTCTGCGCCATATGGGCGTGGACATCGACCCTTCGGTCTATACCGTAGAACAGGCCCGTGACGCGGTGCTCGCCGTCTTGAAGAAGGAGGGCGTGTAAATGGCTTTGAAAGATATTACTCTGGGCCAGTACTTCCCCGGGAACACCTTTGTCCACCGTCTGGATCCCCGCGTGAAACTGCTTTTCGTGGTTTTCTATATCGTCGCACTGTTTCTGGCCAACCGTCTGATCGGCTACGCGGTATTGATCGCCGTTCTGGTTCTTTGTGTTGCGGTCTCCAAAATCAAACCCAAAGCATTGTTCAAGGGCATGAAGCCGGTGATCTTCCTCATTGTCATTACCGGCTTGCTGAATCTGTTTTACACCTCGGGCGAGATCCTCTGGCAGTGGGGGTTCCTGAAAATCACCGTGGAAGGTATCTGGGCTGCCATCTTCATGATTTTGCGCATTGTTATGCTGATTTGCTGTACCTTCCTGCTGACCTACACCACTTCTCCCATCATGCTGACCGATGGACTGGAAAATCTGCTCTCTCCCCTGAAAAAAATCAAGGTTCCTGTTCATGAGTTGTCCATGATGATGTCCATCGCCCTGCGCTTCATTCCCACCCTGATCGAAGAGACCGACAAGATCATGTCGGCCCAGCGTGCCCGCGGTGCCGATTTTGATACCGGCAACCTGTTCCAGAAGGCCAAGGCTCTGGTTCCCCTGTTGGTTCCTTTGTTCGTGTCCTCTTTCCGCCGTGCCGATGAGCTGGCTGTGGCCATGGAGTGCCGCTGCTACCACGGCGGCGACGGCCGCACCCGACTGAAAGAACTTCACTACACCGGTCAGGATATCTGCGTTCTGGTATTTTCCCTGCTCATGTGTGTGGGCATCGGCGTACTGCGCCGTTTTGGAATTTAAAGAAGGCTTAAGATTTATGGAACGAAACATTGCTTTAAAATTGACTTATGTCGGCACAGCCTACCACGGCTGGCAGATCCAGAAAAATGCCGTTACCGTGGAGGAAACGCTGGAGGCCGCCCTTTCCTCCGTGGTGGGGCATCCGGTCAAATGTACCGGTGCCGGACGCACTGACGCCGGTGTGCACGCAAGGGTCTACATTGCAAATTTCCACACCACCTCCTCCATCCCCTGTGAGCGTCTGCCCCTTGCAGTCAACACCCGCCTGCCCGAGGACATTGTGGTCACCAAGGCCACCGAAGTACCTGACAGCTTCAACGCCATCGGCTCCTGCCTGAAAAAGGAGTACACCTACCAGATCTACAATTCCCGCATCCGAGATCCTTTCTATGTGGACCGTGTCTGGTTTTATCCCAAAAAGCTGGACGAATCAATCATGGCCGCCGCAGCCGCGCAGTTTGTCGGCACCCACGACTTTGCCGCTGTGCGCAGTGTCGGTACCGAGACACGCACCACCGTGCGTACTGTCCACTATTTCGAAGTGGAGCGTCAGGACAACCTGATCCTCTGCCGGGTCTGCGCCGATGGATTCCTTTACAACATGGCCCGCGCTATGGTGGGCACCATTGTATATGCTTCCGAAGGCAAACTGGCCCCGGAAGATATTCCCGCCATTCTGGAAGGGCGCTGCCGCACTGATGCCGGCCCCACTGCCCCTCCCGGCGGACTGTACATGACCAAACTTTGGTACGATCCACCGGTTCTCTGACCCACACACCATCCCCGATGCTCCGACAAGGCTCCCGCCGAAGTCCAGCGCAAGCGGGTTCGGTGGGAAAAGGGGGAGCAATGACACAAGTGAGCAGCGGCATACCGCCGCTGCAAAGAATGTAAAATCCGCGACGGCGCGGTATAATGAGGAAGTTCTTTAAATATGGATGAACAAAAGACTCCAAAAAAAATGAATATCGTTGTGCGGATCCTCGTTTTTCTGGTCACCCTTGTTCTGATCGCCGGTGCTATTTTTCTGGTGGCCAATCGGGACAAGCTGAGTCTGGATGCTGTAAAACGGTATTTTAAGTACCATTCTCTGGAGCAAAGCGATTCCGGTCAAGCCGAATCCTTTGACTACAGTCCATCTGCCTCGGATGTATTCGCAGCCGTGGGGAACGACCTTCTGGTCTGCTCCACCGGCGGCGTACGCCTGTATTCTGGCGGCGGCGTGTGTTACGTCCAAGATGATATGGTTCTTGAGCAGCCCTCTGTTCATGTGTGCGGCAACACCGCAGCAGTTTGGTCTGTTGGCGGCAATGCGGTCTGGCTGTATCGTGATCGGGTCTGTTTGGGTGAGCTGACCGATTTGGACGGTGCCATTCTTTCAGTCCGCCTGAACTCCTCCGGCTGGCTGGCTGTTACCACCCGTCCAACTGGATACAAAGCGGTCGTTTCGGTTTATGATAATGAACTGAACCTGCGCATGGCATTTCGCCTTTCCACTTCCTTTACATCCGACGCAGTGGTCACCGAAGACTGCAAATCCCTCGCCGTGATCTCCATCGGGCAGAAGGACGCTTCTTTCGAGAGTTCCATTTCCCTCTATGACATTTCCTCCCGACAGGAAAGCGGCGTGGACTACGATCTGACACCCACAATGACGTCTGTTTTGGGCAACAATGTGATCGTGGACCTGAACTGCGGCAGTTCGGTTTGGTGTATCGGCGATTCCGGGATCTCCGTTTTGCAAAACTCCGCTGTGAACAACTGGAGCTATCAGGAACAGCATCTGAAAAACTACGCCTTCAGCGACGAATTCGCTGCTGTTCTGGTCGGAAAATACCGTGCCGGAACTCAGGCCGAGCTATACACCATTGACGCTTCCGGCACCCCTTCGGTTGGTCGGGTCATCAGTGAGCAGGTTCTGTCATTATCCGCCTGCGGAAAGTACATCGCCGTGCTGACTGCCGATCGGTTGGACATCTACACGCAGAATCTGGACACGTATGCCACCCTCGAGGGAACAAACGGAGCCCAAAAGGTCCTGATGCGCGATGACGGCACCGCCCTTTTGATCGACAGCGAGACTGCACATCTGTATGTACCGTCGTAACAAAAAAGTGAGGTATTACGATGAATTTTCTGATTATTGACGCCATTCTTGTGGTCATCCTGCTTTTGTTCGCCATCGGGGGCGCACGCCGCGGACTGATTCTGTCGGTCTTCTCCCTGCTGGCTGTTGTCGTAGCCATCGTTGGCGGCTTGTTCCTTTCCAGACTCCTGACCCCCGTGGTCACCGAATGGGTACAGCCCGTGGTGGAAAAAAACGTCATTTCCATCATTCAGTCTGCCCTTCCTGAGGATGCCGAGGATGCCATGCACACCAGTTCCTCCGATGAAAAGAACCAATTCTTTGAGAATCTTTCCCCCGAAACCGTTCAGGATTATCTGGACAATTACGGGATCGAGCTTCCCCCACTGATCGTGGATATTCTGATGCAAATGGATCAAGAGGATCTGTTTGACCTTGTGGACAGCCGCACCGCGGAAGAACTGGCCGCTTCCTTCGCAGGAAAGATCGTCGGTGCCGTGATTCGCGTGGTGCTGTTCCTCCTCTGTTTTGTTCTGATCCTCATTCTCTGGACGATTCTGGCCCACGCGCTGGATCTGGTGTCCCGTCTGCCTGTACTGAAATCCATGAACAAACTGGGTGGTTTCGTTTTAGGTTTGGCCCGGGGTGCCTTGTTCCTCTTTTTGCTCGCATGGATCCTGCACCGCTTCCCCACTGCCATCGAGCAGCTGATCCCACCCGAGAATGTTGCAGAAACCTACGTTCTGAACTTTTTCCTGACCGTCAAGCCGCTGGAATTTTTGGCATTGCTGTAACGTTCACAGCACGTTCATATTTCCATGCTATTATCTCTACATGAAAACCCCTAAAGGAGAAAATCAATGCAGCCTACACTGTGTTCCCGCTGCCAGAAAAATCTGGCCGTGATATTTGTTACAAAAATTGAAAACGGCGAGACCCGCAACGAAGGTCTCTGTCTGAAATGCGCCAAGGAACTGGGCCTGAAACCTGTGGACGACATGATGCAGAAAATGGGCATCTCCGACGAAGATCTGGAAAGCCTGACCAACGAAATGATGTCCGCTTTCGGTGGTGCCGAAGGGATGGAAGGCCTGATGCAAAGCTTTGATGGAGAAGAGGACGAGGATGACGAGGGCCGTACCGCCACCTTCCCCTTCCTGAACAAGCTCTTCGGCGGCGCAGGCACTCCCGCATCCAACGGTGAGCACTCTTCCAAGAAGGAAGAAAAGGGCGCCAAGGGCGAAGGCAAGAACAACAAGCGCAAATTTTTGGAGAACTACTGCATCTCTCTGACCCAAAAAGCCGCCGAAGGCAAGCTGGACAAAATTGTGGGCCGTGAGACTGAAATTGCCCGCACCATTCAGATTCTGAACCGCCGTCAGAAGAACAACCCCTGCCTGATCGGCGAACCCGGCGTGGGCAAGACCGCCATCGCCGAGGGACTGGCTCAGAAGATCTTTCTGGGTGAGGTTCCCTACAAGCTGCAGGATAAGGAAGTTTATCTGCTGGATCTGACTGCACTGGTGGCCGGTACTCAGTTCCGTGGACAGTTTGAGTCCCGCATGAAGGGCCTGATCGACGAGGTCAAGAAACTGGGCAACATCATTCTGGTCATTGACGAGGTCCACAACATCGTGGGCGCCGGTGATGCCGAGGGCAGCATGAATGCCGCCAACATTCTCAAACCCGCCCTGTCCCGCGGCGAGATCCAGGTCATTGGTGCCACCACCCTGACCGAATACCGCAAGCACATCGAAAAGGACTCCGCGCTGGAGCGCCGTTTCCAGCCCGTCATGGTGGAAGAACCCTCCATCGATGAATCGGTGGAGATCATCAAGGGTATCGCCCCCTACTACGAAAACTATCACCATGTGTCCATCTCCCCCGCCGTGGCCCGTCTGGCCGTGACCATGAGTGAGCGCTATATCACCGACCGCTATCTGCCTGACAAGGCCATCGACCTGATCGACGAAGCCTGCTCCGATGTCAACCTGCGCAATAAATCGTTGGCCCGCATGGTTGCCATTGACAAGGAACTGGCCGACCTTGCCAAGGAGCGTGAGGTCGTTCTGGCTGCCACCAACGGCAAGAACGACCCTCAGGTCACCGAAATGATGCATCAGGAGGCTCAGCTGCAGAAGCGCAAGGAATCGGTGGAAGCGGTGATGAGCCGTTCCGTCGACCAAGACGAGGAAACCCCCGAGTCCCGTGCCCGCCGCCAGAATCGGCAGGAACAGCTGGATTCCATCAACACTCAGCTGACCGACCTGATCCGCCAGCGCCAGAAACTGCAGAATGATGCCTCCGAAAAAGCATATCAGCGCCTGGCCTACCTGAAAAGTCAGGAAGTTCAGCTGACCGCTGAAAAAGAAGCTCTGGAAGCCGAAGGCGCTCCGGCTCTGACCGTGGAACATCTGGCCCGCGTCATTGAGCTGTGGACCAAGATCCCTGCCAGCCAGATTCAGGAGCAGGAATATGAGCGTCTGGCCCATCTGGAAGGCCGCCTGAAACAGCACATTATCGGTCAGGACGAAGCCGTCAAGGCGGTCTCCGCCGCCATCCGCCGGGGCCGCGTGGGCATTTCCGCCAAGCACAAACCGGTTTCCTTCATCTTTGTGGGTTCCACCGGCGTGGGCAAGACCGAACTGGTCAAGCAGCTGTCCAAGGACCTGTTCAATACTCCCGAGTCCCTGATCCGTTTGGATATGTCCGAGTTTATGGAAAAGCACTCTGTGTCCCGCATTATCGGTTCTCCCCCGGGCTATGTAGGCTATGACGAAGCCGGCCAGCTGACCGAAAAGGTTCGCCGTAAGCCCTATTGCGTCATTCTCTTTGACGAGATCGAAAAGGCCCATCCCGATGTGCTTAACGTCCTGCTGCAGATTCTGGACGACGGACGTATCACCGATGCCCACGGCAAGGTGGTCAATTTTGAAAACACCGTCATTGTCATGACCTCCAACGCCGGCAGCGATACCAAGGGCGGCGGCTCCATGGGCTTTGGCCGCACTGCCAATGAGCAGGGTAAGGAAAAGGTCATGAAGGCGCTGGAAAGCTTCCTGCGTCCCGAATTCATTAACCGCGTGGATGAGATCGTCTACTTTAACCGCCTGAGCGAAGACAACTTCAAGGCCATTGCCCGCATCATGCTGACTGAACTGATGGATACTCTGAACGAAAAGGGCATCACCTTCACCTACGACGAAACCCTGCTGGACTATCTGGTTCGCAAGTCTTACTCCCAAACCTACGGCGCCCGCAACCTGCGCCGTCTGATCCAGAAGGAGCTGGAGGATGCCATCGCCAGCCGCATCATCGACAGTTATCAGACCCCCATCACCCCCCTGAAAGCTTCGATTATCGAAGATCCGGTCTCTCTGCTGGCACTTTAACCCCTGTTTACTGCAAGCGCCCGCCTTTCAGGCGGGCGCTTTAGACGAAAACGCCTGTTCACGTTTGTGA
>JAZOBG010000123.1:0-17733 GCA_045595865.1 Oscillospiraceae bacterium | reverse complement strand
AAAGGAAAAGAAAGTCGCTGCGGAGTTGCAGCTCCACAGCGACCAAGGGAGTCAGTACACCTCTCAAGCATACTTTGACCTGACTAAAGAATACGGAATAACTCCGTCTATGTCAAGACGAGGAAATTGCTACGACAATGCTATGGCAGAGAATTTCTTCTCCATCCTCAAAACCGAGTGCATCTACAGACACCAAGCAAGCACTTTTGAGGAAGCAAAAACGCTGATTGATAATTACATCTATTTCTACAATCACCAGCGTATCCAGTTAAAAACTGGAGTGGCGCCGCTAACGCTGCGCCACTCCGCTTAAAAACTTAATATTTTCCTACCAGGGGTCTTTTTTTGTACTGTCCGCACAATCTGGGGCAGTCCAAAAAGACAGGGGCGCTTTTGTGTTTTTTTCAGCAGATTTTTTAAAGTTTTGTTATGTGAAAATGTTTCGTTGCCATTTGAGGCGGTAAAGTATATAATAATCTTAATTCCATTTTGAATACAGGAGGAAAACCGCATGACAAAACTGTTGAAGCTGTTGGAACAGGACTGTACTCTGACCGATGAGCAGCTGGCATCCATGACAGATATGACTCTGGAGGAAGTGATCGCCGCGAAGGCAAAGCTGGAAGCGGATAAGATCGTTCTGGGTTACAAGGCAATCGTGGACTGGGATCGCACCCAGCGTGAGGCGGTGACCGCCCTGATTGAAGTCAAGGTTACCCCCCAGCGCGGCGAGGGTTTTGATCGTATTGCCGAGCGCATTTATCAGTACGACGAGGTGGAATCGGTCTATCTGATGAGCGGTTCCTTTGATCTGACCGTGATCATCTCCGGTAAGACGTTGAAGGAAGTGGCTCTGTTCGTAGGTGAAAAGCTGGCGCCTCTGGACGATGTGACCGGCACTGCCACCCATTTCATCCTGAGAAAGTACAAGGAAAAGCATCTGATCTTCGACAAGCAGGAGATCCAGGAAGAAAGGTTTGTTCTTGACTGATGAACTACAATGACATTCTCAATAAGCGCATACAGAGCGTTCCGCCTTCCGGGATCCGCAAGTACTTTGATCTGCTGGAAGGAATGGAGGGCGGCATTTCTCTGGGGATCGGGGAACCGGACTTTGTGACCCCGTGGCACATCCGTGACGCGGGTATCTACTCTCTGGAAAAGGGCTTCACCAAGTATACCCCCAATGCCGGTCTGTCAGAGCTGCGCCGTCAGATTGCCCGCTATATGAAGCGCCGCTTTGATCTGGAGTATGCACCCATTGGGCAGGTATTGGTTACCGTGGGCGGCAGCGAAGGGTTGGATGCCTGCTTCCGCTGTATGCTGGAGCCGGGTGACGAGGTTATTATTCCTACCCCTTCCTTTGTTTGTTACGGCCCTCTGGTTTCCATGGTCCACGGCGTACCCGTGTATGTGGAGACTAAGGCAGAAAATGAGTTTCGTCTGACGGCCGAGGAACTGCGCGCTGCTATTACGCCCCGCACAAAAATCGTGGTGTTGCCATTCCCCAATAATCCCACCGGCGGCATCATGGGGCAGCCGGATCTTGAGGCATTGGCAGAGGTGCTGCGCGGAACCGACATCATGGTTGTTTCCGATGAGATTTACGCCGAGTTGACCTACGGACAGCGCCATGTGTCTATGGCTAATATTCCTGATATGTATGAACGTACCATCGTGGTCAACGGATTTTCCAAGGCCTATTCTATGACTGGTTGGCGCATGGGTTTTGTGTGCGGTCCCAAGGAAATTATTGCGGCCATGACCAAACTCCACCAGTATGGAATTATGTCGGCACCCACTACCAGTCAGTATGCCGCCATTGAGGCCATGAAAAACGGTGATGGTGACATTGCGGCCATGCGTGACGAATATAACGGCCGCCGACGCTTTCTGGTGGATGGCTTCCGCAAGCTGGGTCTTGATTGCTTTGAACCCCGCGGAGCCTTTTACACATTCCCCTGCATCAAGTCCACCGGTTTGAGCTCGGAAGAATTCTGTGACCGATTCCTGGCCGAGGAAAAGGTGGCAGTCATTCCCGGTTCCGCATTTGGACCCGGTGGTGAGGGCTATGTCCGCGCTTGTTATGCCGCGTCCATGAAGAATCTGGATGAGGCACTCAAGCGTCTGGAGAGGTTCCTTGCCAATCTGAAAAAATAACAGGACCGAAAGGTTGAGAAAAATGAAGAATATGTATGTTGTTTGCCTTGATATGGAAGGTGTTCTGGTGCCTGAGATCTGGATCGCGTTTGCCGAGGCGGTCGGTATTCCCGAACTGAAGCGCACCACCCGGGATGAGCCCGATTATGATAAACTGATGAATTTCCGTTTGGATATTCTTCGTGAACACAAGTTGGGACTGAAAGAGATTCAGGCTACCATTGCCACGATTGATCCGCTGCCCGGTGCCAAGGAATTTCTGGACGAACTGCGCACCCTGACTCAGGTCATCATTCTCAGTGACACTTTTGAGCAGTTTGCCAGCCCCCTGATGAAAAAACTGGACTGGCCCACCATTTTCTGCAATACACTGGAAGTGGCGCAAGACGGTGCCATTACCGGTTACCGTATGCGCTGCGCCCAGTCCAAGCTGACCACTGTGCGTGCTTTGCAAAGTGCCGGCTACGAAACCATCGCTGCCGGTGACAGTTTCAATGACTTGGGTATGATTCAGGCCAGCAAGGCCGGATTTCTGTTCAAGAGCACCGAGAAGATCAAGGCAGACTACCCCGCATTGCCTGCCTTTGAGGAATTCCCCGATCTGTTGGCTGCAATCAAGGGTGCCATGGACTGAGTGAGCATCAAATTCTTTCTCCAAAGTGGTGAGATTGATGAAAAAACGATTTGAGAATTTGCCTTTTCAACCTGCGGATATTTTATTACCGCAGGACAGCGATCTGAATAAATGGTCTGTTGTTGCCTGTGACCAGTATACGTCTCAACCGGAGTATTGGGCGCGGGTAGCCCAGCACGTGGGGAATCAGCCGTCCGCCCTCAATCTGATCCTGCCGGAAAGCTGTCTGGAAGGACCTAATGTGGAGCAGGATATTGCCGAGATCAATCTGACCATGGCGCGCTATCTGAAGGACGGCTGCTTTACTGCCCATTCCGATACGCTGTTCTATGTAGAGCGAACTCTGGACAACGGAACCGTGCGCCGTGGTTTGATCGGTATGGTTGATCTGGAGCAGTATGATTACGAACCCGGTTCTCCGGCATTGATTCGTGCTACCGAGGGAACTGTGCTTTCCCGTATTCCACCCAGAGTTGCTGTTCGAAAGAACGCCCCCATTGAGCTGCCCCACATTATGCTGCTGGCTGATGATCCGGGTAAGACTGTCATTGAGCCGCTGGCTGCACTGGTGTCCGAGATGGAGACGGTTTATGATTTCGAGCTGATGGAGCGCGGCGGACACATTGTGGGCCGCAAACTGACCGGGCAGCAGATGCTTCAGGTGGCCGATGCGCTGACCGCATTGGCCGATCCGGCCGTTTTTAATTCGCGCTACGGCACCGATAATGTGCCGGTCCTCCTGTTTGCGGTGGGTGACGGCAATCACTCCCTTGCCACCGCCAAGGAATGCTACGAGCGCCAGAAGAGATTGACTCCACCCGAGCAGTGGGAGGTGCTGCCGGCCCGCTTTGCGCTGGCGGAACTGGTCAATCTTCACGACGAATCGCTGGAGTTTGAGCCCATTCACCGCGTGGTGTTTGACGTGGAGCCGGAGCATCTGCTCAATGACCTGATTGCAGCATTCCCCGGCGCCCACTACGGCTCGGGTGAAGGCCATGTACTGGAATATGTCTATGCCGGGGGAGAGGGCTGTGTGACGGTACCCACCCCTGCCGCACAGCTGCCGGTCGGTACGCTGCAGAGCTTTCTGGATGATTATCTCGCATCCCGGGGTGGCCGGGTGGACTACATCCACGGTGATGATGTGACGCGCAAGCTTGCCGCACAGCCGAAAAGCATCGGTTTTCTGCTGCCTTCCATGGGTAAGGATGAACTGTTCCCCACCGTGATCCACGATGGCGTGCTGCCCCGCAAGACCTTCTCCATGGGTGAGGCACACGATAAGCGATTCTATCTGGAAGCACGAAAGATTCGGTGAGTTTATGGAAGTGCGCGCATATGCCAAGTTGAATCTGACGCTGGATGTGATTGCCCGCCGGGAAGATGGCTACCACGATCTTCGCATGGTAATGCAGACGGTGGATCTGGCGGATACGCTGACGATTGCTGAAGAGGAACAGGAAGGGGTGCGTGTCAGCACCAATCTGCGTTATTTGCCCGGTGATGAGCGCAATCTGGCTGCCATTGCGGCAAAAAAGTTTTGGGAATCCAATGCCTATAATGGGAAAGGACTTGCCATTAGTCTGCAGAAGAATATTCCGGTCTGTGCAGGAATGGGCGGCGGCAGTTCGGATGCTGCCGCGGTGCTTCGTGCCTTGAATGAATTGTATGGCATGAATTTGTCGGTACAGCGTCTGGCTGAGATCGGCGAGCAGGTTGGCTCCGATGTGCCGTACTGTGTGCTGGGCGGCACCGCGCTGGCCGAAGGAAGAGGAGAGCACCTGACGACACTTACGCCGCTGCCCGATTGTCATATAGTGATCTGCAAACCGGCCTTTCCTATTTCTACTCCTGAGCTGTTTGGGTGTATCGATTGCCGAAAGATCCGCTGCAGACCCGATACCGAGGGCATCATTACTGCGCTGCAAAACGGAGATCTTGCCGGTGTGGCCCGTCGTCTATACAATGTCTTTGAGGATGTGCTGACCGACCGCAGAGGTGCCGAAATCGCAGAAATCAAAAACGAATTGATCTCCTGCGGAGCGCTGGGCGCCGTTATGAGCGGAACTGGCCCCACCGTATTCGGCCTGTTTGACGACTCTGAAAAAGCAAAGGCTGCATATCAGAGCCTGAAGAGCCGTTATCATGACACCTTTTTGACCCGCCCTGTATAATATTTTTGAAACCGGTATAAAAAGTTGAAATGCCGTCCATAATGCAGGTATAAAACCTACATAATGGACGGTGTTTTTATGCTTTATGAGAAGGATTCCCGACCCTTTTTCTGCAAATGGGAACTTGCGTTGCTGATTACTTTTTCTATTCTGCTTCTGCTCGGACTTTGGCTGGAGCGGGAACAGGACGATTTGTCCGGCAGTGTTCTGCGATTGCATGTGCTGGCCAACTCTGACTGCGCGGAAGACCAGGCTTTGAAATTGATGGTGCGCGATGCCGTGCTGCAGGAGGCGAAAGCTATTCTGCCCGAAAGTAACTCGGTGGCACAGGCAGAGAAGGTCCTTGGAAAGAATCTGGAGCGTTTGGCTGCCGCCGGTGCTGCCGTGGTAGCCAGGGAGGGATATGACTATTCGGTTTCGGCCGAATTGAAGGATACTTGGTTTCCCACCAAGGAATACGAGGATTTTTCCTTGCCTGCCGGAGAGTACCGCGCACTTCGTATCGTGATCGGGGACGGGGGAGGACAGAACTGGTGGTGTGTGGTCTTTCCACCCCTTTGTCTGGCATCTGTATCCGAAACGGCGGCTGAGACTGCCCTGAAGGCCGGCATGACCGAACAACAGGTGGCTCTTCTGACCGGAGAATCCGAGGGATATGTGGTGAAGTTTAAGGCGTTGGAATTGTGGGAGCAGTTAAAACAGATGATTTGTGCGTAAGAAGGACTTTTCATGCCGTGATTTCTGGTGTAAAATCGAGATATTGAATTTACCATGGTCACGGAGGGAAGACTATGACACGGGAAGAAATTAACATAATTCTTCAAAAGCAGCGCAGCTATTACGCTTCCGGAGCTACCCTGCCGGTGGAATGCCGCATCGCGGCGCTGAAGAAACTGCGTCAGGCTTTGCTGGACAATGAACAAGCCATCGCAGATGCCCTGAAACAGGATTTGGGTAAAGCGGCTGAAGAGAGCTATATGTGTGAAACCGGTTTGGTCATCAGTGAGATCAGCTATTTGCTTCGCCATATTCGCCGGTTTTCCCGGGAAAAGACTGTGCCCACGCCCTTGGCACAGTTTGCCTCCAGAAGTTATAAAAAACCCATGCCCTATGGTGTGGCTTTGATCATGAGCCCGTGGAATTATCCGCTGCTGCTGACGCTGGATCCGTTGGTCGATGCGCTGGCGGCCGGCAATACCGCCATCATCAAGCCTAGTGCCTACTCTCCGGCCACAAGTGAACTGCTGCAAAAGCTGCTGGGCGATATTTTCCCGCAGGAATATGTGGCGGTGGTCACGGGCGGCAGGGAAGAGAATAATTACCTGCTGGACGAGAAGTTCGACTGCATTTTCTTCACCGGCAGCAAGTCAGTGGGGCAGCTTGTCATGGAAAAGGCGGCAAAGCATCTGACTCCCGTGACGCTGGAGCTGGGCGGCAAGAGCCCCTGTATCGTCCACTCCGATGCCGACCTGAAGCTGGCGGCTCGACGCATCGTATTCGGGAAATACCTGAACTGCGGCCAGACCTGTGTGGCACCCGACTACATTCTCTGCCATCACTCTGCAAAGGATAAATTCCTTGAATATGTTAAGAGCGAAGTCAAACGCCAGTACGGGAATGCTGAGTACGGAAAAATCATCAACCGCAAGCATTTTGACCGTGTCTGCGGCCTGATCGAGCCGACCAAGGTGGTTGTGGGAGGCAACTCCAACCCCGAGACCCTGCAGATCGAGCCTACCGTCATGGACAATGTCACATGGGAAGACGCAGTGATGCAGGAGGAGATCTTTGGTCCCGTCATGCCCATTCTGACCTATAACACCATCGACGAAATCATCGAATTGGTAAATCGTAGGGATAAGCCACTGGCATTGTACATCTTTGCAAAAGACAAGGCGGTTATTCGCAAGGTTACCGGAAGCTGTGCCTACGGTGGCGGCTGCGTCAATGACGTGGTCATTCATCTTGCCACCAGTAATATGGGCTTTGGCGGTGTGGGGGAGAGCGGCATGGGTTCCTATCACGGCAAAGTCGGATTTGATGCGTTTACCCATTACAAGAGTATTGTGGACAAAAAGACCTGGCTTGACCTGCCCATGCGGTACCAACCCTATTCCAAACTCTATGATAAAATGATCCATCTGTTTTTGAAATGATTCCAATCAGCCCTGCGGAGAAATTTCTCTGCAGGGCTGAAAATATTTTACAAACCCCTTTACTTTAGTGCTTTTGTGTGTTAAACTTTACTGGCGTAAACTGATAAAGTAAAAGAGGGCGCTCAAATGTTTATTAAAATTTTTCTGCTCGTCGTATTCTTCGCGGTCATGGTCGGCGTTGGTATCTATTGCCGCAAGCAGGCCACGGATGTGAACGGATTTGTTTTGGGTGGCCGCTCGGTAGGTCCCTGGCTGACGGCATTTGCCTACGGTACATCTTATTTCTCTGCTGTTGTGTTTGTGGGGTATGCCGGTCAGTTTGGCTGGAAGTATGGTATTGCTGCCACATGGGCCGGCATCGGCAATGCATTGCTGGGTTCGCTGTTGGCTTGGGTTGTGCTGGGTCGCCGTACCCGCATTATGACGCAGCATCTGGATTCCGCCACCATGCCCGAATTTTTCCAGAAGCGTTTTGGCAGCAAATCGCTGAAAATCGCCGCCTCCATTGTTACATTCATCTTCCTGATCCCCTATACCGCATCTCTTTACAACGGCCTTTCACGTCTGTTTAACATGGCCTTTCACATTGACTATTCCATCTGTGTGATCGTCATGGCGGTTCTGACCGGTATTTATGTTATTGCCGGTGGTTACATGGCAACTGCCATTAACGATTTTATTCAGGGCATCATCATGATTTTCGGAATCTGTGCTGTTATTGCTGCCGTGTTAAAGGGGCAAGGCGGGTTTATGGCTGCGCTGGACGGTCTGGCGCAGGTCACCGATACCACGGTTTCCACAACGCCAGGTGTTTTTGCGTCTTTCTTTGGTCCTGACCCGGTTAATTTGTTGGGTGTTGTGCTGCTGACCTCCTTGGGTACCTGGGGTCTGCCTCAGATGGTCCAGAAGTTTTATGCCATCAAGAGTGAAAAGGCGGTTAAGACCGGTACTGTTATTTCTACGCTGTTTGCTGTTATTGTAGCCGGTGGCTGTTATTTTCTGGGTGGTTTTGGCCGTCTGTTCTCCGACAAAATTGATATTGCCGCCAATGGCTACGATTCGGTCATTCCCACCATGCTGTCTGACCTGTCCGATGTTTTGATTGCCATTGTGGTTATCCTGGTTCTGTCCGCATCCATGTCCACGCTGTCTTCTTTGGTTCTGACCTCCAGCTCTACTCTGACGCTGGATATGCTGAAGGGTACAGTGGTCAAGGAAATGGATGAAAAGCGTCAGCTGTTTATTATGCGGTGCCTGATCGTGGTGTTTATTGTGATCTCTGTCATTTTGGCCATTATTCAGTACAAGTCCAGCGTTACCTTTATTGCACAACTGATGGGCGTGTCCTGGGGTGCTTTGGCCGGCGCATTTCTGGCTCCCTTCCTGTACGGCTTGTACTGGAAGCGAACCAGCAAGGTGGCCTGTTGGTGCAGCTTTGTTTTTGCTACTGTATTTATGCTGGCCAACATTTTCTTTAAAGCCAGTTTCCCTGCAGTGCTCCAGTCTCCCATCAATGCAGGTGCATTCTGCATGGTTGCAGGCCTGATCATTGTTCCGGTGGTGTCGCTCTTTACCGCGCCGCCTGAAAAAACTCTGGTGGACGACGCATTTGCCTGCTATGATCATAAGGTTTTGGTCAGCCAGAGCCGCGCGCTTGGTGAAAAACAGGAAAAGTAAATTATCCGCACAAAAGAACACCTGCAAGACTTTCAATGCCTTGCAGGTGTTTTGACGTGTTTACTCGGAAATGGATTCTCTTTTCTTTAAATCGTTCAGAATGTCAGTATAGAATCCCTCGCTGATCTTATATTTTTTCAGATAAATGATATAACCCACAACGATACAAATCAAAGGGAAGACAAGCATGGCAAATTTTACGGTGCTCTTGCCGGCGGCATCAATGGATGCGGCGGCAACGTCATTCACCTTAATGCCGGCCAGAACCACCGAGATGCTGATCACAGCGGTGGACAGGGCGCCGCCGATCTTATTGACCAGAGGCTGAATGGAGAAGGTGATAGATTCATTACGCTTACCCAGTTTCCACTGACCGTACTCTACGGTGTCGGCCAGGAACATGAGCATCAGCAGCTGGATGAAAGCCTGCCCCACAAACATCAAAAGGGCGCAGACGGCAATCAGAATGATGGAGATCTCGGCGAAGAAGAAGATTACGTACCCCAGAATGACAAGCACGGTAGCGCCGGTGTACAGCTGTCTGCGATTGAATCGTTTGGAGAAGAAGGGAAAGACAGCAAGAGCAGCCAACTGACCCACGCCGCACACGGCGGCAAGTATGGCGTACATTCCTTTGTTGCCGAAGACGTATTCCATGTAGTAGACTGCGAAGCCGGTGGTGGTGCAGTAACCGATCATGAACAGGCCCATGGACAGGGTAGTCCACATGAGCTGATCGTTGCCCACCAGCGCCCGCCACATCTGTTTCACAGTAGTTTTTCCCTCGTCCTGCCGTGCTGCCCGGTTTTCCTTCACTCCCAGCAGGGGGAACAGAAGGAACAGCAGATAGATGACCGCAATGATGACAGCCAGAGTCATCCATGCGCCCTTGGTATTGCCCATAGAGGCGGTGATGGGTTCCCAGCCCACCATGATGATGTACATGCCGATATTGGCGCAGATACGGGCGAAAGCACCAAATTTTTCACGCTGTTTCTGGTCCTGGGTCAGGGCGGGCAGCAGGGTCCAGTATCCGATATCATTGACGCCGTAGCTGATATCCCAGATGATGTAGGCAAGGGCAAAGATGATGATGAAGCCCCAGCCGGAGCCAATGTTGGCAAAGAGGACCAGGAAGGACAGCGCGCTGACCACGCCGCCGATCAGGATAGCGGGTTTGAACTTGCCCCAGGGGGAGCGGATGTTGTCGATGAAGTATCCCGTGATGGGGTCATTGATGGCGTCCACGATGCGGAGAATGGACAAAAGGGTACTGGTAATGGCAAATACCCACATGGGCAGAGAAAGTACATTGGTCAGGAAATACAGAATGGTGTTGGCTTCGAAAGCGTAGAACATATCGCGGCCAATGGTACCAAGACCGAAAAAGTATTTGTTGCGCTTATCGTAGTTCTTCACTGGAAATTACCTCCCTGATTTCAAACAGAATGGAGCCAAAATCGCTTTGCATCCGGCCGTTCTTGTCGTAACCGGTACCGGCAAAGTGGGGCGGAAGCGTCCAGCCGGACATCAATGCCGCACCGGAGGCGCTAAGCTGCTGTTTGCCGTCCTCCATGGCGTAATGTCGGTCGGCGGTGCGCAGGATCATGCCGTTGGGATTGATGCTGACAGGGAATACATGGCTGAGCAGACTACCGAAGGGGCCCACGCGCAGGGACTGGGGTCGACTGGTGACCTGATAGGTGCTGTCGGGATTGAGGGCACGTGCGGACAGCCGTTCATAACCGGGGGCGGCATGGACAAGACGGTGGAACAGACCCACCAGATGGCGTCCGTGCTTGCTGACCTGCCATGCAGTGCCGTTTTCGGCATTCAGGCGGCGGAAGGTGCCAAACTGGAATATGCTGCGGTGTTCCTTATAATAGGCGATTTGTGCGGCAATATCCTTCTTTTCCACCGGAAGCAGGTGTTCCAGGTCCAGTTCATAACCGAGAATACCGAAGAAGGAGACATTGGCGCGGGTATAAAGCGGAGTATTGCGCAGGGTTTGTGCATGGGGTGCGGCCGAAACGTGGGCGCCCATGACCGACTGGGGGTACAGATAGGACAGACCCTCCTGAATATCCAGTCGCTCTACGGGGTCGGTGTCGTCGGAACACCACACCTGCGGGGAGAAGGTCATCATACCCAGATCAAAGCGGTTGCCGCCCGAAGCACAGCTTTCCAGCAGAATATGTGGACGGGAACCAAAGATGCGTTGCAGCACGTCATACAGGCCAAGGATATAATCGTGGGCCTTGGTTCCCAAAGCGGTGGAGTGGCGGTTCATATCCCACTTGACGTAGGAGATTTCTGCACTGTCCAGAATGGCACTGACGTTGTCCACAATGTAGTCACGCACTTCGCTTTGGGTCAGATCCAGCAAAAGCTGGTGCCGTCCGAGAATGGGGGGCAGTTGGTCGGTCAATGCCCAGTCGGGATGAGCGCGATACAGGTCGCTGTCCGGATTGACCGATTCCGGTTCGAACCAAAGGCCAAAGTCCATGCCCAGATCGTTGATTCTACGGGCCAGACCTGTCAGACCCTCCGGCAGTTTTTTTGTGTTAACGCTGTAATCACCCAGTCCAGCGGTATCGTCATTGCGCTTGCCGAACCAGCCGTCGTCCAGTACGAACAGTTCGCACCCGAGCTCCTTTGCCTGTCTGGCCAGCTTCAGCAGACGGTGCTGATTGAAATCGAACATACAGCCTTCCCAGCTGTTGAACAGGACGGGGCGCTCTTTAAATTGCCAGTGTTTCGGTACAATGTGGCGATTGATAAAATTGTGCATCCGCTCGGATAGACCGCCGAAGCCGTCCCCCGACCAAGCCAGTACGGCCTCAGGGGTTTCAAAGGTTTCCCCGTGAGCCAAAACTTTGGAGAAGTTGGAAGGGGAGATGCCCTGAACCACGCGGGTCAGACCTTGTAGGGAGCGCTGTATACCGGCATAGTGATTGCCGGAATAGACCAGATTAAAGCCGTAGACCTGACCGCAGGTTTCGGTGGTGTTGGGTTCTGAAAGTAAAAAACCGGGATTGTGCCGGTTGGAAGAAAAACCTGTGGTACTCTCATTGACTACCCTGGCCGGGCCGACAGGCACCGTGTACTTGTGTGCCTCTGCGATCCAACCGCCGTCCAGCGTGGTCAGCTCAAATTGTCCGGGCAGATCCACTGCGCTGCTCATCAGCTTGTGAATACAGACCGGCTGATCACCCACATTCTCCAGCACGGTGCGGCGAGTCAGGACGTCTTGGAATACCGTCCAGTACAGATGCAAACGCAGCCCGTTTTCCGGTTGCTCCAAAATGATTTCAAGTGTTTCCTCGCCGTCCTGTGCCTGAGGAAGACCGCATATGGGCACCACTCCGGCGTGAATTGCGTGCGAAGAATAACGAAAATAGGTGGCAAGTGGAATTCCATTACATTCTAACTCACAAGGACTTTCCCGGTAATCCCCGTGTCCGTTTCCGCTCCATGCAAGGGGTAGAACATCGGGGGAGGATGCGGCGTCCTTGTCGTCCAGCAGGAGAGAGGTTCCCCAGCCAAGTCCCGGTTTACAGGCAAAAGCGGAAACATCCTCTGTGCGGATCGGTGCGCCGTAGTGGATCAGTTCGGGGAGTCCGTAAGGAGAGATGCGCAAAAGGCAGGACCAGTACTCGGTGCCCAGATGAAAGATTCCGTCCTGATGCAGGATCATCGCACATCGTACTCCTTCCCATCAACATATTGCTTAAAGATATCCTCGGTCACGCCGCCTGCGGCGATGACGGCAGAGTAGAATTTGCCGGACTCCTTGACGGTGCGCTTGCGTTCATTTCCATAATCCACATGGACCAAACCAAAGCGGGCAGTATTGCCTTCGATCCACTCGAAATTGTCGCAGAAGCACCAGTGGTAGTAACGCTCAAAGGGCAGACCGGAGTCGGCCATGACCTTCAGATGTTCATAGATGAACCGGGCGCGGAATCGGTCGTCCTTGTCGCAGGTGCCGTTTTCGGTGACCCACAGGGGGCGGTCGAGAACCTTTTGCAGCATTTGTCCGCAGTGCACCAGACCCTCAGGGTAGATTTCCCAGTCCAAATCGTTGCGGGGGCTGTTTTTCCGCACACCGTCGCCGATTCCGGACACGCTGGAGCGGGTGTAATAGTTGATGCCGTTGAAATCGGCGTACTCACCCCGGGGCAGTCTGTCCCAATTGCGCAGAGGAAGTTTGAATTCGCCCAGCGTCATGGCCCGGGTAATGGCGCCCTGAAAGGCCCATTCGGTGATGTGGGCGCAGAGGCGATGCCACAGATTTCTCTCATTCTTGGGGTCAAAGACCCGCAGGTGGTTGGCGAAGCCAACTTTGGTATCGGTAAAGCCCATTTCGGTTCGCTTTGTATGCAGGATCTCATAGGCCTTGATGTGGCACCATGCCATATTTTCCAGTACCTTAAAGACAGTCAGGTAGGATTTTTCGCCCGGCGGCCAGTCGCCCCAGCCGTAGCCGTTCAGAGCATAGACATTGGGTTCGTTGATGGT
This sequence comes from Oscillospiraceae bacterium, assembly GCA_045595865.1. Lineage (GTDB taxonomy): Bacteria > Bacillota > Clostridia > Oscillospirales > Oscillospiraceae > JAJPXI01. The sequence goes on along the minus strand of JAZOBG010000123.1, from coordinate 4,411 downwards.
GATGTACTCGCTGACCAGATCACCGAAGCGTTCGGCAACCAACTGTACTAAATCAAGGAAGTCATTGAGGTTTTCCCGCTTGGTAAAGCCGCCCTTATTTTCAAACCACATGGGGTTGGCAAAGTGGTGGATGGTCAACAGGGGACGAATGCCGAGAGCCAACATGGCAGACAGTTCTTCACGGTAGTGGGCAATGGCTGCCTCATTCGGCTTACCCGGTTCGGGGAACAGGCGGGCCCACTCGATGCCCAAACGGCAGATCTGTACACCCATGGATGCCATCAGATCGGTATCCTCCTGCCAGCGGGCCCAGTGATCACTGGCGGCGGGGTCGCTGCTGTCCTTGATGCGTCCTTTATGATACCAGTCATTCCAGTTGCTGTTTACCTCGCCGCCCTCTACTTGAGCAGCCGCCGAGGAAACACCCAAAAGCATACTGGTTGAGAGATGAAATTCCATATTTTCACCCCAATTAATAAATTTTTATTGAATTTATTGTATGTGTTCAAAATCGCCCTGTCAAGGTAAGTTTCTAGTGACGAAGTGGAGGTTTCGTGATACAATCGGGGCAGAAAGGAAGGTGTATGTCTGTGGAGCGCAATCGTTGGTACAAAGATATGGTGTTTTATCAGATCTGGCCCCGCAGTTTTAAGGATGGTAACGGGGACGGTATGGGCGATCTGTGGGGCGTTTATGAAAAACTGGACTACATCAAATCTCTGGGCTGTGACGGAATCTGGTTTTCTCCCATCTATCCCTCGCCCGGTGCCGACTGTGGCTATGACATTGCGGATTATATGGACATTGCGCCCGAATTCGGCGGTATGGAGGCCTTCAAAAAGGTGTTGGAAGGCACCCATGCGCGTGGCATGAAACTGGTCATGGATCTTGTGGTCAATCACACCAGTGACGAGCATGAGTGGTTCCAAAAGAGCCGTCAGCGCATCGAACCCTACACCGATTATTACATTTGGCGCCCCGGTGAGCCGGGCGGAAAGCTGCCCAACAACTGGGATTCCAATTTCGAGGGCAAGGCATGGACCTGGGACGAGGTGCGCGGTGAATACTACCTGCACCTGTTTGCCGTCAAGCAGCCCGACCTGAACATGGACAATCCTTTGGTGCGTGAAGAGGTCAAGAAGATCCTGCGCTTCTGGCTGGATATGGGTGTGGACGGTTTCCGCGAGGATGTCATTACTTACATCTCCAAAACCGAAGGTCTGCCTGACGACCATCTCTTTCCCATTTACAAAGGCATGCCCAAGTACAACCACGGCCCTCACATCCACGAGTATCTGGCGGAATTCAAGCGGGATGTTCTGGATCATTACGACTGCTTTACGCTGGCTGAGGCTCCTCTGGTCTGGCCCAAGCAGGCGCTGAAATACATTGATGAGCAGAATGGGCAGATGGACATGATGATCCAGTTCCAGTGCCAGTGCGCCGACTGTCTGTTTACCGACTACATTCCAACAAAATTTTCTCTGCGCAAGATGAAACGGGCCTTTTCCAACTGGCAGTATAAGCTGGAGGGAAAGGCGTGGAATATGCTCTATATTGAAAATCACGATCACCCCCGCATGGTCTCCCGCTACGGCAGCGAGGAATTTCACGATGAAAGTGCCAAGACACTGGCGGTGGCCTATCTGTTCCAGAAAGGAACTCCGTTCCTGTATCAGGGACAGGAAATCGGCATGACCAACTGGCGGCCGGATGATCCTTCCGAGTACCGCGATGTGCAGACTATTTGGCAGTATGAGCATACTGCTTTGAAAAAGACTCCGGAACAGCGCCTGCGCCGTATGTGGCGATCCTCCCGCGATTCGGCCCGCACCCCGGTGCAGTGGTCGGGAGAGACCAACGCCGGGTTTACAACGCCCGAAGCAACGCCATGGATTTCGGTCAACTCCAATTACTCCGAAATCAACGTAGCCGATCAGGAAAAGGAACCTGATTCGGTGCTGAACTTCTACCGCAAGGCCATCGCACTGCGCAAGAGCCTGCCGGTGGTGCGGCATGGCAGCTATCGGGAGCACGGCCGCTTATCCGGCAAGTTTTACACCTATGCCCGGGAGGGGGAGGGGCAGCGTCTGCTGATTATCTGCTCCTTTGCAAAGAAGAATGCGGCTTTCCGCGTACCAAAGGGATTTGATTTGAGTAAGGGCGAGCTGATCCTATCCAACTACCCGGACGCGCCCTTTGATGGAAAGGGTTTTACCGCCCGACCCTACGAAACTCGCGTATATCGCTGGAATAAGTGAGGTGTTCTGACATGGCAAAGCAGACCGACATTCGCCTGCGCTCCGACGTGATCTATTCCGTCTATGTGCGCAACCATACGCCGGAAGGGACCTTTCGCGCGCTGATTGCCGATCTGGATCGCATCCGCGATCTGGGTACTGATATCATCTGGCTTATGCCCATTCATCCCATCGGTGTAAAAGGGAAGAAAGGTAGTTTGGGCTGTCCCTATGCCAATCGGGATTATCGCGCAGTTAATCCGGAATATGGCACCATGGAGGATTTCAAAGCACTGGTGGATGCCATCCATGCCCGGGACATGAAATGTATTATCGATGTGGTGTATAACCACACCTCGCCTGACGCTGTTCTTACTGTTGAGCATCCTGACTTTTATTACCGAAAGCCGGACGGAAGTATGGGCAACCGGGTGGGCGATTGGACTGATGTGGTAGATCTGGACTACAGCTGTGAGGCTCTGTGGGATTATCAGATTCAATCGTTGGTTATGTGGGCCGAAATCGTGGACGGATTTCGCTGTGATGTGGCATCCTTTGTGCCGGTGGAGTTCTGGTGCAAGGCCCGCGAAGCGGTGGAGCAGGTGCGACCCGGCTGTATATGGCTGGCTGAGACGGTGCACAGTGGCTTCGGACAGATGAGCCGAAAATGCGGAATGTATTCCGCCAACGACTATGAAATGTTTGAAGCCTTCGACATGGAATATGATTATGACATCCGCGAAGTGTTTGACCGATATTTGAAAGGAGAAACCAACCTTTCCAATTATATCGATGCACTCAATTTTCAGGAGTGCCTGTATCCCGCCGGCCACATCAAAATGCGCTGTCTGGAAAACCACGATCAGCCCCGCATCGCTTCCTATATCAAGAAGGAGAGGGCATTGGTCAACTTCACGGCCTTCCTTTACTTTCTGAAAGGGACTACGCTGATTTATGCAGGGCAAGAGTATGTGAACGAACATACGCCCAGCTTGTTTGAAAAGGAAGTGTTCGAGCGCGAAACAGGAAAGGACATCACGCCTCTGCTGGATAAATTGTATCGTATCAAAAAGGGTATTTTATCGGTTGAGGATTACTTTAAGGGGCGTGCTGACGATGAGAATCACATTGCCATTCTGGAGCGGGATGACAACCACACAAAGAAGCTGGGTGTTTTCTCGCTAAAGGGTTTGCCCGCCGATGTAAAGGTGGATTTCCCGGACGGAACCTATATGAATCACATGGATGGGGAGCCGATACAGGTGACCGAAGGAGTGCTTTGCTGCAGAGGTGAACCGATTATCCTGAGCAGTGTGACTAGTTGAATAAATAATGCAACAGCGCTCTGAATCGCACGATTCAGAGCGCTGTTGCATGTCTGATAAGGTTTTGTACTTAGCCAATAAACATCTGAGTCCAATAATTTCCATCTGCCACGTAGCCAACACCAATTTGAGTGTAAGAAGAATTCAGAATATTGGCGCGGTGACCGGAGGAATTCTTCCATGCGGTGACAACAGCCTGCGGGGTGCGTTGGCCGTAGGCAATGTTCTCACCGACGCTGCGGAAGGAAATTCCGAAATTGCGGATCATCTGGAACGGACTGCCATAAGTGGGGCTGGTGTGGGAAAAGTAACGGTTGTCCACCATGTCCTGCGATTTATAGCGGGCCACACGGGACAGCTCCCAGTTTTCGGTCAGGGGGTTCAAGCCATTCTGAACTCGCTGCTCATTGACCAGACGAATCACTTCCTGCTCAAAGGAGCGCACCGAGGAATCGGTCTGCGGAATAGTAAGTACCTGTCCGGGCTGACTCCTCCCACACCTAAAGGAGTGGGGTTCCAAGTGGCCGGGGCCGTGTGTGCGCATCGAAGGACGGGCTGAACATCGGTTTACCGGTTTTCCTGAAACGTTGTCGCTACAAGGAATGCAACCATTCCATTGGCGTAGCGGATGGTTTTTGCGCTAGGTCGGAGCCTAAACCTTATGAGATTTTTATTTAAGCGACGGGCCGAATGCCCATGCTGGACGGTAAATGGGTTTGGGTCTTCAGACGCCGGATCTCGGCGTCATGAAGAAGGAGAAAACGTGGATAGTCAGCTTCCAATGCCTGCTGGTTAAAGCCGTTGAATGTGTTGTTGGTATGCTTCAACAGGAACGCCGAATAGAGG
>JAZOBG010000122.1:0-3805 GCA_045595865.1 Oscillospiraceae bacterium | reverse complement strand
AATTTGGCGCGGTAGTTCAGTCGGTTAGAATGCCGGCCTGTCACGCCGGAGGTCGAGGGTTCAAGTCCCTTCCGCGTCGCCATTTTTGCCTCTGTAGCTCAGTTGGTAGAGCAGCGGACTGAAAATCCGCGTGTCGCTGGTCCGATTCCGGCCGGAGGCCCCACTTCCCTGCGAAAGAAATTTCGCAGGGAGCCCATGCGGGTGTAGCTCATCTGGTAGAGCGCCACCTTGCCAAGGTGGAGGTAGCGAGTTCGAGCCTCGTCACCCGCTCCAAAGAAATGCGATTGACATTCGTCCTTCGCATTTCTTTTCTCCTAAGTTTAATCTGGCGCCATAGCCAAGTGGTAAGGCAGAGCTCTGCAAAAGCTCCACCCCCAGTTCAAATCTGGGTGGCGCCTCCAAAAAACACCGTTTCAATCGAAACGGTGTTTTTCTATTTCCCTTCTGAAGCGACATTTGTAATTTTTCGGCAATAGACCTTGATAGCAAACCAGTTTTCCAGTAAAATATGAATAAGTTAATTTATGGAGGAGACCACTATGGCAAATCAAGTTTATGATTTAAGAAGTGCACTGGAACTTCTCCGTTCCATGCCCGGCCAGCTTGCTGAAACCGACGTACCCGTTGATCCCAACGCCGAACTATCCGGTGTATACCGTTATGTAGGCGCTGGCGGCACTGTAGCACGTCCCACCCAGGAAGGCCCTGCAGTGCTCTTCAACACAATCAAAGGGCATCCGGACGCAAAAGTGGCCATCGGTGTTCTTGCCAGCCGCAAACGCGTTGCAGCATTGTTGGACTGCCCTGCTGACCGTCTCGGGTGGAAGCTTCGGGATTGTGTAAGTACTCCCATCCCGCCTGTTTTAACAAGCATTCCCCTCCCTCCTTGCCAAGAAATTGTCCATCGCGTTGAAGACGAAGACTTCAACTTGTTCAAACTCGTCCCTGCGCCAACCAACACTCCTGACGATGCCGGACCCTACATCACATTGGGTATGTGCTACGCCACCCACCCCGATACCGGCGTTAATGATATTACTATTCACCGTATGTGTATTCAGGGCAAAGATGAGCTTTCCATCTACTTCACCCCAGGTGCACGCCACATCGGTGCCATGGCTGAGCGAGCTGAACAACTGGGACAAACCCTGCCGATCTCTATCAGCATCGGTGTCGACCCTGCCATCGAGATTGCCGCTTGTTTCGAACCCCCTACGACTCCTATGGGTTATGATGAACTCTCCATCGCCGGTGCACTGCGCGGAAAAGCCGTCGAGATGTGCAGCTGTCTGACCATTCCCCAGAAGGCTATTGCACACGCAGAATATGTTATCGAAGGCGAAGTTATTCCCGGCGCACGGGTGGTGGAAGACAAGAACAGCAACACCGGCTTTGCTATGCCTGAATTCCCCGGCTACACTGGTCCCGCCTGCCCCAATTGCTATCTGATCAAAGTCAAAGCAGTAACTCACCGCAAAAATCCCATCATGCAGACCTGCATCGGCCCCAGCGAAGAACATGTCTCCATGGCTGGCATCCCCACCGAAGCAAGCATTCTTGATATGGTGGAACGCGCCATGCCCGGCCGTCTTCTCAACGTCAACTGTGCTGCTCCCGGCGGCGGCAAATTAATGGCTGTACTTCAGTTCAAGAAATCTGCCCCCTCCGACGAAGGACGTCAGCGTCAGGCCGCACTGCTTGCATTTGCCGCATTCAGCGAGTTGAAGCATGTTTTTCTTGTGGATGAGGACGTTGACCTGTTTGACATGAACGATGTCCTGTGGGCCATGAACACCCGTTTCCAGAGCAATGAAGATGTTGTCGCTATCCCCGGTGTACGTTGCCATCAGCTCGACCCTTCCAACGACCCCACAATGTCCACCTCCATCCGAGCACGCGGCATTGCCTGTAAAACAATTTTTGACTGCACTGTCCCCTTTGACCAAAAGGATCGTTTCAAGCGCAGCCGTTTTCTGGATGTGGATCCAGCCCGATGGTTTCCCGACATAGTATAAATACACTTTGCACAAAGCGTAAAATCCCCTGTTATTAAACGCATATTTAGCACACATTATTTACATGTATCGAAAAAATTTACGGAGAACTGCTCGATTCAGCAGATCTCCGTAAATTTTTTTATCCTGATTTTTAAGAAACTCTATTTTTAAACAAACTCTTTTGCAATTCACACGTTATTTCGCAAAAACATTGGGACCGGCGGTTTCTTTTTTAGTACATGAACTCCAAAGGCCCATGTCCCAAAGTACAATATAAGCCAGAGCAAAAGGAAAACGCAAGAGAATCGGTAAACTGCAAAAATACCCATTGTGTCCACAATCACACCGCTAACCAGATTGATAACAATAGAGCCAAGATTCGCCATCACAGTACTCAGCGATAGTGTTGTTGTATCCAATCCTTCAGGAGCCATCATGCGCAGATATACAGCTGTAGAGGCCAACGAAACTCCGGCCGCAAATCCGTTGAGCACCGTGCCACCCAAAATTATAATCGGATTTTTACAGGTAATAAACAGGATCATCTGCAGCACACGGAACAAACATGCCAACACCTGCAGCATAGGCAGCGAGATTTTGCGCCGCAGCAGCGGTACCAGCGGCATAATGATAATTTCACCCACTACGCGGATGCCGATGGCAACACCCACAAGTGACCCATCCAACCCAACGGCATCAATCAAATAGTAAATATAGTTCTGTGTATGCGAGCCAAGCGCTGAAACAAAGTTCAGCAGTACAAAAACAATCAGATAATAGTTCCGGAACAAGCGACCAATCTGCAGCTTATTGCGCCCGGACTGCTCCTTCTTCTCCGGCAGTGTTTCAAAACGACGCAGCGAACCGGAACACGTCAGCATTACGGCAGCAAAAATCAGCGTACAGAAAAATGGGGCCGTCGGTCCGAATCGCTCCACGATAGGCGTATACAGGAAATTGATCAAACTATACCCCACGCTTAGAAAGACACGGATCAGGCCAAAATCAAGCTTTGAATTTTGAATTGCCGCATTCACACCGCTGGCTTCAATCATTCCATAAGTAACCGGCTCGCTGATGCTGATCAAGGGCACAATTCCGGCACAAAGCAGGAATCCGGCAAGCCGCACATGCTGCGTAAGCAACATCGCAGCAAGTACTGCCATCCACAAAATCACTGCTCCAATATAAACCACACGCCGGGAGCGAAGCTTATCGGCCAGTGCACCGGCCAAAGGCCGCGAAACAGCAGTCAGCAAACAAGACAAAGCAAGGATCCTGCCACATTCGGTTGCGCTCATTCCAAGGCTTTCCAGAAACAAAACACGAAACTCGTTGGATGCCTGTGCAAAACCGAAGATAATATAAATACTTAGCAGCGGCGCGATGCTGGCATACTCACCGGCACCGTCCTTAATTTTCTTCCACATAAGAACACTCCGTGTCTCTTTCCTGTCACTTAGTCTGCATCGTTGGGTTTGTCGTGATACTCCTCATACAGATCATCGATCCAGGTACAAAGATGATACCACTCGATCAAGGTATGATAGGCCACCTTACGCAGGTAGGCTTCGTCGCAGGGCGTCTTGGGAACACGAACGATCTTTCCGTTCTTGGGGCGCCAGCCGATCCACTCCACGCTGCGGCGCTCCCAACCACCGTCGGACGTTGGACGGATCTGCCCAAGTGTCAGGTGAGCACCCTCAAAGTCAAAAGACTCCCACTCGGCGATTTCGTTGACCGAAAGGCCGGAAGCCTTCAGCGCGTCAATGCGTTCCTGGGTCAGACCGTAATCGCGCAGGCTGTAG
>JAZOBG010000121.1:0-14995 GCA_045595865.1 Oscillospiraceae bacterium | reverse complement strand
CGCCTCCAGCAGTGATTTGATTCAGGTCATGCAGCAGTTCGGCGCCGTCAACGCCGCCAATCTGGACGGCGGCAGCTCCTCCTGCATGTACTACGACGGAGAATATCTGATGACCAGCGGGAGCTTCTATGATTCCAATTCCTCCTGCAAGCTTCCCGCCGGGTTTATCGTACAATAAGCAACGGAGGCCTACCCAAATTGGGTAGGCCTCCGTTTCAGCCTGGCAAAAAGTCCGAAGGACTTTTTGACAGGCTTCAAAATGCCGTTACTTTCCTGCCGCGTTGCGGCACAAAAGTCCTCGCGCTGCGAGTCGCTGCGCCTTGCACGGCAAGGCTTACGAGGCATTCGATCTCACTCGAGGCGGGCTGCCGCCCCCTCGAGCACCCCCGCACGCACTGTCACCTGCGCGTTTGATTCAGAGTTCTTTGACACACTCCAACGGAGGCCTACCCAATTTGGGTAGGCCTCCGTTTTTTGTGAAATTACTTTTCCCAGAGATTGTCCATGTTCACGCCGATTACATTGCGTCCTCTATGGTACAGAACACGGTTGATGATCTGTCCGTCTCCGGTCATGGTGGGCTTTTTCTCCCATGTCAGGGGCACATCCTGTCCCCAGAAGCTGGGCATCTCGCAGGGAACCGCCGTTCCGGCCAGAACATCTTCCATGATTGCAATGGCATTGGGCAGGCAGTCATCGCCCAGCGGCATACCCAGCGCACGGAAGTCATGGTGGCCGTTGTAAATGCGGTCATACTGATCGCCCAAATCCTGCAGACGTTTCATGTAGCGCACGGTGGTTTCCACCGGAATGGCACCAATGCCCAGATTGTAATTCAGCGCATCGCCGCAGAACAGGGACCGGGTCTGGTGATCCAGAAATACCATCTCACCGGCAGAATGGCCCGGGCATTCATACGCGGTAACAATGCGGCCACCGCCCAGATCGAATTCCTGCCCATCATACAGGTCGTGAATAACCGGTTCGTTCCCGTACTCCTCCGGCTCACGTATGTCCACATTCAAGTCAAAGGGATACAGGTTGAACATGGTGAAATACCCGCCGATACTGCTTTTCTGACGGCGGGCAATGCGTTCAATATCCCATTTCCGGCGTGCGGTATCCTGCGGGATCGGCTTGTCCCGATCCCTAGGGTGGATCCAGATTTCATCAAACTGGCGGGCATTTCCGGTGTGGTCAATGTGGCCGTGGGTAATGACCACGATCAGCGGTTTGTCGGTGATCGTCTCAATCGCGCCACGCAGGTCACCAATACCCATACCGCAGTCGATCAGCATAGCCTTCTCGGTACCCTCCAGCAAAAAGATGCTGGCGCAGTCAAATTCATCAATTTCCCATGTGCCCTTATCAAACTGTACCATAGGGAAGAGTTTGGTCAGCATACTACCCCTCCTTGTTGTCTTTTGCTTCAGTATATCACATTTGCCATTTTGTGGCTATACAAAAAACCGTTCACTCTTTGGAGTGAACGGTTTTCTATCAGTCCACTTTTACGACCCAACCGTAGGGATCGTCAATCTTTCCCCACTGAATTCCGGTCAGCGTGTCATACAGCCGGCGGGTCAGCTGCCCGGTCTCGCCGCCGTTGATGATCACATGGCGCTCACCCCAGCCCATCTCACCCACGGGGGAAATCACGGCCGCAGTACCGGATCCCCACGCCTCCTCCAGCTTACCGGCCTCGGCGGCGGCAAAGAGTTCCTCGGCGGAGATCAGGCGCTCTTCCACCTCATAGCCCCAACTGCGCAGCACTTCCAGGCAGGAACGGCGGGTAATACCGGGCAGAACCGAACCGGTCAGCATGGGGGTGACCACCTTACCATCGATTTTGAACAGCACGTTCATGGAACCTACTTCTTCAATATACTTGCGCTCCACACCGTCCAGCCAGAGAACCTGCGCATAGCCGCTTTGAGCGGCACGCTCACCGGCACGGATGGAGGCAGCGTAGTTGCCGCCGCACTTGGTGTAACCGGTGCCTCCCTTGACGGCACGGACATCGTCCTGTTCCACATAAATACGCACCGGGTTAATGCCCTCGGCATAGTAAGCGCCCACCGGGCAGCAGATAATGCAGAAAATATAGGTGTGGGATGCGTGAACCCCCAGACTGTTATCCGTGGCAATAACAAAAGGACGAATGTATAAAGACGTCTCGGGCTCATCAGGCACCCAGTCCCTGTCGGTGCAGACCAGAGCCTTGACACCTTCCACAAAGAGTTCTTCGGGAATCCTGGGGATACACAGACGCTCGCAGGAATCGTTCATGCGGCGAGCATTGTCGTAAGGGCGGAACAGCTGTACACTGCCATCGGCAGTGCGGTAAGCCTTCATTCCCTCAAAAACTTCCTGCGCATAGTGGAACACCATGCAGGAGGGGTCCAGCGGTAGGGGAGCATAGGGAACAACGCGGGGATCGTACCAACCCTTTCCCGTCTCGTAATTGAGCAGGAACATATGGTCGGTGAAGTATTTTCCGAAGCCCAGATTCTTGAAGTCGGGCTTATCTTTCGGCTGGGTTGTTTTTGTAATCCGGATGGTTTCCATAGTCGGGGCCTCCTGCTTAAAAAATGCGTGATTATTTTGTAATTATAGCAGAGCGAATTTTCCTGTCAACGGCAAATCCACTCATGCCCAAGTGCCTTCCGCCACCACATAGGCGCTGCCGCCCACAAGGATGGTGAAGGTTCCGTCATTCTCCTCGGCATGGATTTTCAGCACCGAGGGGCGGCGCGCTTCGGCACCCTGATACACGGTGTAGTCCAGCTTTTTCCCGCTGTCCAACACATCATGCTTCAGCAGATAACCGGCCAGATCTCCGTTGGCACTGCCTGTGGCGGGGTCTTCCAAAAAACCGGTGTCATCCATAAACACGCGCACCTTCAGCTCGTTTTGGCTCTCCACCGAGAACATCAGCAGGCTGCACTTGTCGTGCTCAAGGAAGAAATGCTCAAAGCGCTCATGGTTGACCCGGCACTGTTTGACGGCATCGGCATTTACCATAGGAATCAGATAAGCCGCCAGTCCGGTGGAGACCCACTGGATGGGAAAATCATCCCGAATCAAATCGGCATCCACCGACAGGATCTCGGCCAAGATGTGCTTATCCACCACTTCACCGTACTCAGGAGGATTCTGACTCATGATCAGGGTATCACCCTCCACGGCCACGGGGATCTGTCCGGCGTTCAGATTCAGTACCACGCGATCGGTCTGGCCCTGCTCAAGGTACTTCCAGATGATATAGGCGGTTCCCAGTGTGGGGTGACCGGCAAAGGGCACCTCGGTATCGGGGGTAAAAATGCGTACGCGATAGCCGCCGTCAGCCTGCTTTCCGGAGCAAATGAAGGACACCTCGCTGAAGTGCATCTCCAGCGCGATCTGCTGCATTTCTTCGGCGGACAATTCCTCCTCTGGCAGAAACACTGCCAACTGATTGCCCTGATACTTCTGCTGCGCGAAACAATCCACAATGTAGAACTTCATAACGCCGCCTCCCCATTTTTTCTGATTCTATCATGCTCTGATCGCAAATGCAACGCCGCCTTGCGTTTCAAAACATTCTATGGTATATTGAAATGTAATATAGAAATATATAAAAGGAACGATACTATGGAAATCAACGGCGAAATCGTCAACGAAATCGTAATGTACGACCAACTTGGCCTGTCCGAACCCATTATGAAAGCTCTGGCCAAGAAGGGATATAAGCAGGCCACTCCTGTGTAGGGCGGCTCCATCCCCTATTTTATGCAGTGGAAGGACGTCATTGCCAAGGCCCCCACCGGCACCGGCAAGACCTTTGCCTTCGGCATCCCCATGGTGGAACACATCGACCCCGACTCCACCGACATTCAGGGTCTGGTTCTTGCCCCCACCCGCGAATTGGCCATTCAAATCCAGGACGAACTGCGTGACCTGTGCCAATACAAAGAAGGTGTGCGCACGGTATGTCTGTACGGCGGCTCCCCCATCGACAAGCAAATCACTGCCCTGAAAAAGCGCCCCCAGATCGTGGTGGCCACCCCCGGCCGCCTGATGGACCACATGAAACGCCGCACCGTCCGTCTGGACAAAGTGGAGACCGTGGTGCTGGACGAGGCCGACCGTATGCTGGACATGGGCTTTGTGCGCGATGTGACTCATATTCTGGACAAAATGCCCCAACGCAAAAATCTGGGCATGTTCTCGGCCACCATTTCCCGGGAAGTCATGGACATCTCTTGGGTATACCAGCGCGACCCGGTGGAAATCACCGTGCAGGCCGACGAGCAGAACAAGCCGGACATCAAGCAGTACCGCATCCATCTGGAGGGCCGCGACGAAAAGCTGGCCGCCATGGAGCGCATTCTGATTGCCGAGGGATATGACCGCGCCATCGTGTTCTGCAACACCAAGAACATGACCGACCGCCTGACCGGTCTGCTGAACATGAAGGGTTTTACCGCCCAGTGTCTCCACGGTGACATTCAGCAGCGGGTGCGTGAAAAGACCCTGCAGGCCTTCCGTAGCGGCAAGCTGAAGCTGCTGGTGGCCACCGACGTGGCGGCCCGCGGTCTGGACATTGACGATGTGGATGCCGTGTTCAACTATGATGTGCCCGATGAGCTGGAATACTATATCCACCGCATCGGCCGTACCGGCCGTGCAAAGCGTCACGGCGTTGCCTACTCGTTGGTGTCCACGGTCACCGAGGGCGTGCGTCTGGACGAGATCGCAAGAAACACCAATTCCGACATTGAAGCTTTGAAATTCGACGAAGACGGCTGCCTAGTTCCCCTGAACGAGGCCGACTGAACCCATTTTTGAAACGGAGGACGATACCATGAACGAACCCAAGAAGCTGTACCGACTGGAAAAAAAGGACGGCGCTAAGCTGGCCGGCGTCAGCGGCGGTCTGGCTGAGTATTTCAACGTTGACATCAGCCTGATGCGCCTGATCACGGTGGCTCTGTGCCTGTGCGGCAGCATTGGCCTGTGGCTGTATATTGCCGCCGCCATCATCCTGCCCACCAAGAGCAGCGTTTACCCCGAGCCCTGATACCCGGCCCCCATCGTGCAGATGGGGGCCTTCTTCTTAGGAGGACCACCATGATCGAACTGCGAAAATCCAAGCCGGAGGAGGTCCCTGAGCTGCAGGAACTGTTCCGTCTTTGCTTCGGGGACGGCCCGGAAGTATCCGGCCTGTATTTTAACCATTTTTATTCTCCCGAGGAGTTTTTGATCCTGCGGGAGGAGGGCGAGGCCCGGGCCATGGCAGGGTTGCTCAACCTGACCCTGACCGAGCCGGACGGAAAGACCGTCAAGGCCGCCTACCTGTATGGCATGGGCACCCATCCCGACTATCAGGGACGGGGGGTTGCCGCCCAATTGCTGAACTATGCCGATTTTTATCTGCGGGGCAAGCGGGACTGTCTGGTCACCATGCCGGCCACCCCGGAGCTGCACGCATTTTATGCCAAATTCGGCTTCTCTGAGTATTTCCCGCTGCTGGAGGGCGAGGTCACGCCCCGGGTCGTACGGGAGAACGAAACTTCTCTGCCGGTGGATGCCGCCGCCTACGAGGCCCTGCGGGAAACCCTGTTGGCCGACCGGTATCACGTGTCCTATGGACATCTGACCGGATTGCAGAAAAATCTGTGCCGGTATTCCGGAGGCGGCCTGCTTTCTCTGAATGTGAACGGTATTCCCGGCTGCGCCGCCGTGGAGCAATGGGGCGACACCGCCGTCATTAAAGAACTGCTGATCGCACCTGAAGGATTGGAAGGAGCGTTGGCTTTGGTTGCCCAAGCCGTTTATGCCAAGCGGTTTATCCTCCGCCGCCCCGCCTTCCGGCCCCATCCCGATCTGAAGCGCAAGGACTTCGGCATGATCAAATGGTACGACCCCATCGCCGCCAAACGCTGGCAGGACGCCGACGCCCCCTATCTGGGACTTGCATTTGATTGAGAAAACCGCCCTTTGCTTACGGCAATATCATTTCACAAAGGTTTTGGGCGCACAAAACCCCCGTCCGGATTCCTCTTTGGAAAATCCGGACGGGGGGTTTCTTTCTCAAAAGAGACCGGAGAAGTAATCTCCGCTCTCAAATTCGTCCCCTTTTTTGTATATTTATTTTAGCAGAAACCCATTCGTTTTTCAAGACTTGCAGTCACGGCTTTTTTCGGTACAATATAGAACACAGTTCGCAAGTTTGTTTAATTTGAATTTTCAAGGGAGGGCAACGAAATGAATATGACTGACCGCATTGTTGATTTGTCTGTGATCTGGAAACACACATCCCAAGTATTCCCGTGGTTTGACCGAAACGAGATTCACTGGGATAATGTATACCGGGAATACATCTCCAAGGTTATGGCATCAAAGACCAATCTGGAGTTTCAGTTTCTCTTGGCAGAGTTTATTAATTTGCTCGGAGACGGACATACGGACTACGTGTTCCCAAGAGCCATGAGGGACGAAACGGGATACCTTCCGTTTGCCCTCCGGTTTGTGCAGGACACATATTGCATTGGCTCAATTATCCCAGAGTACCTGTCTTTTTCCGGTGCACAGGTATTTTCGGTCAACGATACTCCGCTTTCTGACCTCATACGGGAGGTCTCCAGATACGGGTACCATGTCGGTGCTTTCGTCCCCAGACTCAATTATTTCCTCCCCTTCCTTCTGAAGCGAAACGGAAACATCATGAAAACGTCTTTGGGAAGTTTTTCCTTCGACCTGTGTCCATCTGCTCCGGAAACTCTGGTACCACAAGTATTAAAGCTGCCAGATCATTACCTCCAGCTCGACACGGGCAAACTGGATATCCGTCAGTATGAAGATGGCATTCTCTACGTCAGGTTGGATGATTTTATGTACAGCGGCGCAGCGAACGAAGTACAATCCGCAATCAAGCAGATACCAGAAATCACCGGAATAATTTTTGATCTTAGAGAGAACATCGGCGGTATGACAATGTATGGCGCCAAAATCGCAGAGCTTCTGATCCCAGGTGAATTTCATGGATGCCAAAAGCGCACGCGTTCCATGACCGGTATTGACCTTGCCGGCGCAAGCCAGATCATACAATGGAGTGAGGACTCCATCGAAAAGCACATTGCTGCCGGCTATTCTACCCGCGAAGAAATTGAGAAAAGCAAAAGTTTTGTCACAAATACGCACTACGATAAGTATATTGATACCTATGGTTCCGAAAAGCACACCGCCCTATTCTCCGGCCCATGCGTAATTCTGACCTCGCGCTACACGGTTTCTGCCGCGGAAGATTTTGTCGCCATGTTTCGCACGAATAAAAGAGCCACAATTGTTGGGACAGAAACCTGCGGCACTACCGGTACGCCGTTGACACAACAACTGCAGTGCGGCGGCTGGTTGAGAGTCTGTTCCGTTGGATATCAGCTTCTGGATGGGACAGAATTTATCGGATGCGGAATCAAACCTGATGTTTCCTGCGAAGCATCAGCAGAGGACCTGCGCCGGGGGCATGACTCCGTGTTGGACAAGGGTTTATCATTTCTAAGGGATCAACTTATGCATCAGCAGGGAGAAACAGTTAACGGCCTGTTGCAAAACAGAATTCCCTGAAAATTATGCAAGCAAAAAGTTGCAGAACACTGCCAGTCGAGCAGTTTTCTGCAACTTTTTTAACAGGTTATTAGGATCAAATATGCATTTTGCAACAGGCCCTTAGCAATTCCAGTTGCGAAAATGTTGTTTGCAGGCAGAGGGCAGTTTCGATCAGTTAATCCCGTAAAGTTCGGAATACTTTTCCGCCAGATAATCCACATAGATAATAGGATCGAATTTTCCGCAGGCGTTTTCCACCACCTGAGCAGGCTCCAGCAGGCAGCCGAAGTGATGGACCTTTTCGCCCAGCCATGCAGACACGGCAGACAGGTCGCCCTGTGCCACAGGGCCCCACACGTCGATCTCAGCCTCCATATTGCGCAGCATCTGGGCGGCGTAGGCGCTGCCCAGTGCGTAAGATGGAAAATAACCGAAGGAGCCGCCCGACCAATGGGAATCCTGCAGGCAGCCGCGCTTGTCATCGGGCACATCAATGCCCAGATATTCCTTGTACAGGCGGTTCCATTCCTCGGGAATATCCTTGACCTCCAGCGTACCGCCGATCAGCTGTTTTTCGATCTCATAGCGCACCATAACGTGGAAGCTGTAGGTCAGCTCGTCGGCCTCGGTGCGGATCAAAGAAGGCTGGGCCTTGTTGACGGCGCGGTAGAACTGCTCTGCCGTCACATCGGCCAGCTGGGTGGGGAAAATCTCCTGCATACGGGGGAAGATGGCCTGCACGAAGGGCAGGGACCGGCCGATGATGTTCTCGTAAAAACGGGACTGGCTTTCGTGCACGCCCATGGATACGCCGCCGGCCAAACAGGTGTACTGGATCTCGTCGCCCACCTGCAGCTCATACATGGCATGGCCACCCTCGTGGATGACCGAGTACATGGAGTCGGCCACATTGTCCTCTTTATAGTTGGTGGTGATGCGAACGTCCTTGTTGTTGAAGTTCAGGGTGAAGGGATGCTCGGTCTCTCCGATGCCGCAGTGGGCGCGATCCAATCCCAGTACCTCCATCAGATAATCAGAGAACTTGCGCTGATCTTCCAAGGGATAGGTTGCGTGCAGGAAGCCGTCGTCGATCTGCTCCTTCTCTCCGATGGCGCGGATCAGGGGCACCAGTCGTTCACGCAGAGCAGAAAAGAATCCGTCCAGATAGACCATATCCACCCCGCGCTCGTACTCGTTGAGCAGGGCGTCGTAGGGAGCCTTGGTGCTGTCGTAATAGCCGGCAAACTTGCGGTTGAAGGCCACCAGCTTTTCCAGCACAGGGCGGAACAACTCAAAGTCGCTTTCCTCCTTGGCCCGGTGCCACACGTCGCTGGCCTCGTTGGTCAGTACGGCGTACTCCATATACTCGTCGGCGGGGATACGGGAGATCTGGCGGTAACCGCGCAGCAGTTCCTCCACCTGACGGCGCTGGGAAAACTCCAGCTCCTCTGCATGGGCCGTGAGAAATTCCAGCAGTTCACCTACTTTGGGGTCGGAAAAAAGCTTGTGGCTCTCGCCGGCCAGAATGCCCAGCGCCACGCCGCGCCCCTCCGATGTGTCCCGGGGTGCCACGGTGACACCGTCCAAATAGAGGGCGGCCTCGGCGCAGCCATATGCGTATTGCTTCATCTGGAGGTCTTTCAGTTGCTCCAGCGCGGTGTTCAGTTCCATGAGAAAACCTCTTTCCTTAAACCGATCTTTTTATGCTCGCTTGAATTGCTTTTCCAGCGTGGCGCGGGTCAGCTCGATAGCCACGGGACGGCCGTGGGGACAGTACTTGACCTCACCGTTCATAACGGCGCGTGCCACCTTTTCCAGTTCGGCGGGACTGTTTTTCTGGCCGCCCTTGATGGCTGCTTTACAGGCCATGGTGTGCAGCAGGGCATCCCGCGCGGCGCCGGGATCGGCGCGGCCTCCCGTGGTCAGCAGACGTCCCGCCAATTCCACCAGTGCCGATTCGGTCTGCTCCACATCAATGTCGTGGGGCACCTGCCGCACGATGATGGCACCGCCGCCGAAATCCTCCACTTCGAAGCCGAACTCAGCCAGCAGTTCGGTTCGCTCCAGCAAAACAGCCTGTTCCTCCGGAGCGGGCTTCAGCACCACCGGAGTCATGAGCATCTGGCTCATGGGGCGCCAGTCACGGGCTTTCAGTTTGTCAAACCACATACGCTCGTGGGCGGCGTGCTTGTCGATCAGCAGGAGCTTTCCACCCTGCTCCACGATAATGTAAGTGTTAAATGCCTCGCCCACCATTTTCCACGGCTCGATCTCGGGCACAGCAGGAACCGTCTCCTCCGGGGTGGGTTGTACGGACAAAGATGCCTGTGCCGGTTTGGGGTCCTCCTCCGCCACGGGGACGGGTGCCGGAGCAGGCACAGGTTTTTCGGGCGTGATTTCCTTGGGCGCAGCGGGGGGAGGAGTCGGCTTTGGGGGCGTCCAAACCGGAACTTCTTTGCGCACAGGGGCGGTAGGGGCAGAAACGGTCTGTACCGACGCTTTCGCCGGGACCGTCTTGACCGGTTGCGCTGCAGGTGACACAGCGGGTTTCTTTTCCGCTGGCCGGGCCACATCGTGCATGGCCAGCACAGTCTGGTTGGCCGTTACGGTGTCCACCGGCTTGGGCTTTTCCAGATTCATGGCGGGGCGGGGCGCTTCACTGCCGCTGAGGGCGGACAGTACGGCGTGGTACACGGCATCAAAAATCTGGCGCTCAGAGACAAATTTCACCTCGGTCTTGGTGGGGTGGACGTTGACGTCCACCGACGACAGCTTGGTGTTCACATGGATGACACATCCGGGGAACTTGCCCACCATACGCTGGTTGGCATAGGCCTGCTCCAGCGCAGCCGTCATGGTCTTGGACTTGATGTAGCGTCCATTGACGAAAAAGTGCTGATATGCGCGGGTACCGCGGCAGCACACCGGCATACTGGCAAAACCGGACACCGTGATGCCGCCTTCACCGCTGCCCTTGACAGGGAGGAAGCCCAATGCAATATCGCGGCCAAAGACGCTGTACATGGCTGACTTCAGCTGTCCGTCGCCCGGTGTGCGCAGCTCATTTTTGCCCTCGCGGATGAAGGTAATCGCCACCTCGGGATGAGCCAGCGCTTCGTTCTGGACAACAGCCAGAACGGCGGCACCCTCCGCCGCATCCCGCTTGACAAATTTCAGACGGGCCGGGGTGTTGAAAAACAAATCGCGGATGACCATGGTGGTACCCACAGGGCAGCCGCTCTCTTCCTTCCCGGTGACCACACCGCCCTCCAGAGACAGGGCAATGCCCAGAGGTGCACCGGCCGTGCGGGTCATCAGGTCCACCCGGGACACCGCCGCCACGGCAGCAAGTGCTTCACCGCGGAACCCCAGAGTACCGATGGACTCCAGATCGTACTCGGTGCGGATCTTGCTGGTGGCATGGCGGAGAAATGCGGTCTCAGCCTCCTCGGGCGCGATGCCGCAGCCGTCGTCGGTGACCCGGATCATGGACATACCGCCGCTGCGGATCTCCACGGTCACATTGGCAGCACCGGCGTCGATGGAATTTTCCAGCAGCTCCTTGACGACGCTGGCAGGGCGTTCCACCACCTCGCCGGCGGCGATCAGGTCAGCCACATGGGAGGGAAGTTGTTGAATATGAGGCATAACGTTCTCCTAACTGCGCTGAGTCACACAGCGCCAAACAAAACGATGGCATGGAATATGGCGTGAAGAAGAGCAGCCGACCAAACCGAGCCGCCCCGATCATAACACCAGGTCAGGGCCAGCGACATAGGCAGATACTGCAGGGCCAGAATCAGATACCGGGCGTCACCGTAAGCAACAGCAAAGGTCCAGACACTGTACACCGCGAACAGAACCGCCGAGGCGATCCATGCCATGGTGCGCCGGCGCTTGCGCAAAGAGCCGAACAGCAGTCCGCGGAACAGCACTTCCTCCACGATGGGAACCAGGATCACAACGATCAGAACGGTGGCCGCAGGGGAGTAGGCATACTGTTCTGCCCAGGATATGGGGTTGGGGTCTTCCAGCGGCCAGGGGAAGAGCCGGAACAGCAGCGACAGAAGTTGCCCACCTGCGAAACCGGTGATCAGCGCAAACAG
This sequence comes from Oscillospiraceae bacterium, assembly GCA_045595865.1. Taxonomy (GTDB): domain Bacteria; phylum Bacillota; class Clostridia; order Oscillospirales; family Oscillospiraceae; genus JAJPXI01. The sequence goes on along the minus strand of JAZOBG010000121.1, from coordinate 3,299 downwards.
GTTTTCCGGCAGGAAATCCATCAGGATACGTCCGGCATTCTTCAAAAACGACCAGAACACTACCATGGTCAGTACAGCCATGATGTAGTAGTAAACGGCAGCCGATACCGCTTCGGACAGATACAGACCAAAGAAATGGTCAAAAAACCACTCCACACCCATTTTTAAGACAGGGAACACCAGGAAAAACAGCACAAAAAACACATACCCGCGATTTTGCTCCTCCCGGGTCAGCTGAGGTCTCCAGCGTTTTTGCGCCATGGTTTTCCCTCCCTTCTTTATTTATAGTTTTTGCTTCAGTTCGTACAGCAGGTTCATGGCTTCGATGGGTGTTAAAGTTTCCACGCTGGTGCGGCGCAGGATCTCGGCCACTTCGGCACTGCCCATATCCCCCAGCGAGATCTGCTCCTCAACTGGAGCTGCGGCAGCAGGCGTATTGGGCACCCATCCCTGCTCACGCAGTTCGTCCAGAATGTCCCGGGCACGGTCAATGACGCGGTTTGGTACACCGGCCAGCTGAGCCACTTCAATACCGTAGCTCTGGTCTGCGCCGCCGGGCACGATCTTGCGCAGGAAAATAATATCGTCTTTCTTTTTCTTTGCGGCGATGTTGTAGTTTTTTACACCGGGAAGCTGACCTTCCAGCACGGTCAGCTCGTGATAGTGGGTGGCAAACAGGGTCTTGCAGCCCAGCCGTTTTCGGTCGGCACAGTATTCCAGCACAGCGCGGGCAATGGCCATACCGTCATAGGTGGAGGTGCCGCGGCCGATCTCGTCCAGGATCAGCAGACTTTTGGATGTGGCATTCTTGAGCAGTTCAGCCACTTCATTCATCTCCACCATAAAGGTGGATGCACCGGCACTCAGGTCGTCCGAGGCACCGATACGGGTAAACACCCGGTCGACAACACCCACATGGGCAGCCTTGGCCGGCACGAAGGAACCCACCTGTGCCATCAGAGTGATGAGCGCCACCTGTCGCATATAAGTGGACTTACCGGCCATGTTGGGGCCGGTGATGATAGCCAGCAAATTGTCTCCGCCGTCCATGACCGTATCGTTGGGTACAAACAGAGAATCCTTGAGCATCTGCTCCACCACGGGATGGCGGCCCTCGGTGATCTCCAGTTTATCGGACAGATCCACTTCGGGGCGGCAGTAGCGGTTGGCGGCGGCAACAGCGGCGAAGGAGGCCAGCACGTCCACCTGTGCCACGGCACCGGCAGTGCGCTGGATCTCGGCCACCCGGTCGGCACACTGCTGACGCAGCTGACAGAACAGTTCATACTCCAACGCGGTCACGCGGTCCTGCGCAGACAGGATGTCGTGCTCCAGATCCTTCAGTTCCTGCGTAATAAAACGCTCGCAGTTGACCAGCGTCTGCTTGCGGATGTAATCATCGGGCACCAGATCGTAATTGGACTTGGACACCTCGATGTAATAACCAAACACCTTGTTGAAGCGCACCTTCAGGTTCTTGATGCCGGTTCGTTCTTTCTCCCGGGCCTCAATGCCGGCCAGCAGCTGATTGCCGTTTTCCAGCAGGTCGTGCAGGCGGTCCACCTCGGCATCCCAGCCCCGGCGGATGATGCCGCCGTCGCGCACGGTAAAGGGAGGTTCGTCCACAATGGCAGAAAACAGCGTCTGGCACAAATCGGGCAGGCCGTCCAGCTCCTGCCGCAGCGAGGTCAGCAGGGCAGAGGAACACTCGTCCATCAACCGCTGCAGCGTGGGCAGCTTGTCCAGCCCGCGGGCCAGCGCCACCAGATCGCGGCCACCGGCGGTACCGTAGACGATGCGGCCGATCAGACGCTCCAGGTCGGTAATTTCTTTCAGACAGAGAATAATTTCTTCACGTCCGATGGAGTCCTCCACCAGCTCCTGCACGGCGCCCAGACGGCGGTTGATCTGCACGGGGGAGAGCAGGGGGCGCTCCAGCCAGGTGCGGATCAGGCGATGGCCCATGGCGGTTTTGGTTTTGTCCAGCACCCAGAGCAGACTGCCCTTCTTTTCCTTGGAGCGCAGAGTTTCGGTCAACTCCAGATTGCGGCGGGCGGTCAGGTCCAGCTCCATAAACTGTCCGCCGGAATAGAAATTCAGGGTGGACAGGTGGGACAGGTCGGTCTTCTGAGTCTCATACAGATAGGACAGCAGGGCGCCGGCGGCCATGACCGCCTCCTGCTCGTTCTGTTCGGGCACATTGACCCGCTTGCGGAACTGTTTGTCGGCCACGGGAATAGCCACATCGGGGCGGAAACGGTGCTCCCCGCCGTTTTCACAGCGGCAGCTCAGCCGGTCACGCAGGAATTCCACCAGCACCTCGTCATTGTACGCTCCGTCGGACAGCACAGCCTCACGGGGGCTGAACCGGCCCACCTCGTTGATGAGATGGTCGGTCAGTCCGGAGCCGGCAAAGGATGTGGCAAAGCACTCGCCGGTGGACATATCGCAGAAGGACAGTCCGGCGGACATGGAGTCCACATAGATGGCGCAGATGAAGTTGGTGCGCCCCTCGTCCAGCATGGAGGAGTCGATGACGGTGCCGGGAGTGACGATGCGGATGATATCACGCTCCACGATGCCCTTGGCCAGAGCGGGATCTTCCATCTGCTCACAGATAGCCACCTTGTAGCCCTTGGCGATCAGCCGGGCAATGTAGGACTCTGCCGAATGGTACGGCACACCGCACATGGGGGTGCGCTGGTCCTCCGGCTTATTGCGGTCACGGGTAGTCAGGGTCAGATCCAGTTCTTTGGAACCGACCTTGGCGTCCTCGTTGAACATCTCGTAAAAATCGCCCAGACGGAAAAACAGCAGACAGTCGGGGTGCTGTTCCTTAATGGCGAGGTATTGCTTCATCATGGGAGTGGTTGCATCAGGCATGATGACAACCTCCTTTTCTCTGTGTAGGGAGTTAAATCAGTTCACCGAATAGGGCCCAGGTGGTAGCGTCGGTGATTTTGATGTCCACATACCGGCCCACCAAAGCGGGGTCGCCGCTGACATGGACCAGTCGGTTTCCGGGGGTGCGGGCATTCAAATTGTTTCGGGGATCCTCGCTTTCGCTATCCACCAGACAGCGGTAGGTCTTGCCCACATATTCCTGATGTTTTTCCTTGGAAATCTCGTTCTGGGCATCCACCAGACGCATAAAGTTAGCCTTCTTTTCCTCGGCGGACATGGGGTCGGGCATGACTGCCGCCGGAGTCCCCTTGCGGGGGGAGTAGATGAAGGTAAACAGGGCATCGTAGCGCACTTCACGGATGAGCTTGAGGGTGTCCTCAAATTCCTCGGTGGTC
>JAZOBG010000120.1:0-2607 GCA_045595865.1 Oscillospiraceae bacterium | reverse complement strand
CGTACTCACGAACCGGAGTCTCCATGATATCCGGTTTCGAAAGAAATTCCTTCAGCAGCGGATCGATCGGGTCCTGTGCGGATGGAGTTACTTCCGCCGGCAGAGAAACCTCGGGCATCGACGGGCTTTCGGTCCGCTGCGGAGTATCCGTCAGGGGTGTTTCCTGCGGCGGAGCGTCGGTTCGGCTGCAGCCGGAACAGAGCAGTGCGAGGGCCAATAACAAACACAAAAAACGATGCTTCACAGCAACCCCCTCCTGAAAAAACATATGAGATTTCGACCTTTTTCTTTATTATATCCCCGTGGTTTGAAATTGCAATGCTCAAAGAAGAAAACGCCGCTGCGAACAATCCATGTTCGCAGCGGCGTGGAGCTGGTAGCCGGATTCGAACCGGCGACCTTCTCATTACGAGTGAGATGCTCTACCAGCTGAGCCATACCAGCGTGTTGTTAGATTATACTCTTTTTTCCTTCCCGCGTCAAGGGGAAAGCCGTTCAACCTGTAGTGGATTACAATTTGTATACCACTATTTTCATCGGCAGAATCTGCATAAAAATTTTACCGCATTCAACCGTCTTTTTTTTAGGTAAAACGGTAATAATTTTCCTTTTTAGGTGTCATGACAGGTTTCTCGGCAACTTCACATAATGCCATTCAATAACACAAACTACAAAAAGTTATACACATTTTCCACACCCTTTTCCACACACCCGAACCCACTCTGCCTCTAAGATTTTTCCACTTTTCCACAAAAAATTCCACCGGAATGCAATTCAATTTCTTCAGCGTGCGAAAGTCCGTTTTCACTTTACATAACAACATATTTCTACAACAGAAAACCGGGGTCGTTCAACCCCGGCTGATATCTCTTGTGGCATAAGCATTCAATTCCATTCCGGCGGTATTTCCGGCCAGATATTCGTAATATCCCTGACAGCCGATCATAGCGGCGTTATCACCACACAGCTTCAAATCAGGCAGCCAGAGTTTGCAGTCGTTCTCCGCGCAGGCACGCTCCAAATCTGTGCGGATGCGGGAGTTGGCGGCTACGCCGCCGGCGGCGGCAACCCGCTTGCAGCCGGTCATACGCACCGCTTCCATTACACGGGGGATCAGGCTTTCGGACACGGCCGCCGAGAAGGATGCAGCAAGGCCGGGCAGGTCCAGTTGCTCCCCCTTCTGCTCGGAATTGTGAATCAGATTGAGCACTGCCGTCTTCAGTCCGGAGAAGGACATATCCAGTGGATGGTCGTGGACATTGGCACGCGGGAAAGTATATCGGGTGTCATCACCGGTCTGGGACAACTTATCCATGGGACCGCCGCCGGGGTAACCCAGACCGAGTACGCGAGCGGTCTTGTCAAAGCACTCCCCTGCCGCGTCATCCCGGGTAGCGCCCAGCACTTCCATTTCGGTGTAACTCTTCACGTGTACGATGGCGGTAGTACCGCCGGAAACGCAAAGACAGATAAAGGGCGGCTCCAGATCAGGGTGGGTCAGGTAATTTGCCGCAATATGTCCTCGCACATGGTGGACCGGGATCAGGGGCAGATCCAGCGCATAGGCCACCGACTTGGCGAAGTTGACTCCCACCAGAACAGCACCAATCAAACCGGGAGCATAAGTCACCGCAACGGCATCGAGATCGGACTTGAATATACCGGCCTGTCGAATGGCCTCATCCACCAAAGGAACGATGGCCTCTACATGCTTGCGGGAGGCGATCTCAGGCACCACACCGCCGTAATCGGCGTGCATTTCGGCCGAGGATGCGATGACCGAGGACAACACAGTGCGGCCGTCTTTTACGATGGCGGCAGCAGTCTCGTCGCAGGAGGATTCCAAAGCTAAAATCAACATGGTTAACACCTTCTTCAGGGAAATACATCGTGTACATCTTCTTCGACCCATTCGGGTGCGGGAGTAATTTCTTCACCCGGCTTCAAGGGCAGTTGGATATACTTTTCCATATGCTCCGGGGAGAAATAGGAGGCGTACACGCTGCGGTGAAGGGCCTCGATTTTTCGGTCGTCGGTCTCGGAGCCCAGATACAGACAGTTGAAGTGAACGCCAAACAGGGCACAGTCGTAATCCAGCAAACGCAGGCCGTTGCGCAGATAAAATCCAATACGGCGGCGACGCAGGTCGTTTTCGGCAGGGTCGTCCGAGGTGGGTGCTTCAGCCTCACCGAAAATCTGGCCGTACTGTCCGGCCAGGCGATGGAGGATGCGGGTACCAAGGCCACCGTTACGCTTGCCGCGCAGAACCCCGAAGTATTCCAGCAGAGCGCCCTGGCGGCAGGGCGGCAGCCAGACCATAGCGTAGCCGATAGGTTCTCCATCCTCCAGTACCAGCATGGGCTCGTACACCCCCATATCCATCAGGCGATGCATGGAGCGCACCGGCTTGAGTTCCGACTTGGGAAAGTCGAAAACCAGTTCCGCGTTGTACAATTCGGTCAGTTCTTCTTTATTGAGCAGTTTCAGTTCCATGATCAAGTTTCCGCTTTCTTAAATTCCAAAGTCATCAGCAGCGCATCCTCTTTGGGGGCGCTGTAAAAATTCTTGCGACGGCCCACCTGAACAAAGCCGTGCTTCATATAAAAC
>JAZOBG010000119.1:0-21172 GCA_045595865.1 Oscillospiraceae bacterium | reverse complement strand
CCTGTGTGATGAGTATGCCGCTCGGGACTGCCGAATCCGGGTGTTTCACAAGGAAAACGGCGGCGACAGTTCAGCTCCCAATTTGGGTATGGCGCAGGCGGTGGGAACCTACATCGCCTTTGCCGATTCGGATGACTGGATGGAGCCGGAGGAACTGGAGGTTCTGCACGGCCTGATCGTGGAGCACGGCGCCGACAGCGCCGGATGCGCTCACAATAACGTCAGCCCCGACGGCGGAACCGTCCTGCCCGAGGTGGGCGCCCTGCCTGCCGGTGTTTATGATCATGAGCAGATCATGACCGGCATCGTGGATCGGCTCATGGGGCATCGGCTGGAGCAGCCCGGGAAACCGGTTCTCAACGGATATATCTGGCGGTTTCTGTTCTCCCGTGACATTATCGTGCGGGAACGCATCGTATATGAGGGTGCCTATCTGGAGGACGAGCTGTTTCTGGTGGAATATTTCTGTCATGCACAGAAACTGGCCATGACCGACCGTCCCCTTTACAATTATTTCTTCAATCCCAATTCGGCCATTCACCGGTATATGGCCGGTTACATGGACACCTTCCGGTTGTTCCTTTCCCGCAAGCGTGCTCTGGCCCACCGACTGGGTACGGCAGAACATCTGCCCGACTGGGAGTATACAACGCTGTGGGCCGGACTTCTGATTGCTGTGTCTAACGTCTATGCCCCCGGAAATCCTTTTACCGCGGCCCAGCAGACTGCCGCCGTGCGGACCATTGCCGGGGAGAAGGATTTTGCCGCAGTGATTGCCGGACCGGCCCCGTCCGGTCTTTCCCGCAACAAGCAGATCGTGGCGACTCTGCTACACAAAAAATGCTACGCTCTGCTGACCGTGCTCTATCGCATCAAAAACAGGAGGAACTGATTGATGACCGAATGTTGGGAAAACAGTTTCGTTTATCGAATCTGGGTGGTGCTGCTTCGCTGGCTTTCTGACAGCGGGGTTGCGCGTTTTTGCCATCAGGTAGAGCGTTGGGTGCTGCACTGCGTTAAGGGCAGCGCCGTCTGCCGATGGCTGGCCCGCCCCGGACGCTTTCCTGCGTGGTATCAGGAAAGTATCCTGTGCCGCGCGGTGGACGCAGTGGCCAATGTTTTGCCGGCTCTGCTGCGCCGAAGCGGTCGGTTTTGCCGGGCATGGGATGGCAGTTGGATCGCCCGTTTTGCGGTATCCTGCGGGAACCATGTCCCCGCGTTGCTGTCCTGGTTCTTTTTGCTGGTTATGGTCTGCCCGCAGAACATGTGGAACAATGCATATTCACTGGCCATCGCTTTGCTGGGTGTGCTGCTTTGCTATGCCGCCTCGGTCAGCCGCCCTGCGCTGCGTCTTCGTGTGCGGGAATACAACCTCTATTTGCTGATTTTCTTTGCTATGCTGCTGTTCGGTGTTGTGAACTCGGCGGAATTTGTGACCTCTCTGCGCTATCTGACCTATTATGCCTCTGCTATCTTGCTGGCGTTGCTGGTGGTTTCCTCCGTGGAGACGGTGGAGCAGTTCAAACGGCTGGTCGCATTCGGCGTTGCCGGAATTCCCGTGGCAGCCGGCTGCGGCCTGTATCAGCGCTTTGTGCTGGACATTCAGAACAGCGAAAAGGCCGTGGATATGGCCTTCAATGCCGACCTGCCCGGCCGGGTATATGCCTTTTTTGAAAATTCCAATACCTTTGCGCAGGTGTTGGTTTTGATGATCGGTCTGGCGCTGGGCCTGTTGGTTTCCAGCCGTACTCTGTGGGGGAAACTGCTCTCCCTGTTTGCGTTGGGGTGCGGTCTGGTAGCCATCGTGATGACCTACTCCCGTGCCAGCTGGATCGGCCTCGTTGTGGCGGTATTTCTCTTCGTCCTTCTGGTGGAGCGCCGGTTGATCCCGGTCCTGATCGTGGGTGCCTTCGCACTGTTGCCCTTCCTGCCGGCCTCGATTTTCAACCGTTTGCTTTCCATTTTCAATCTTGCGGACAGTTCCACGTCCACGCGATTCATGATTTATTCCTCGGGGTACAAAGTCTGGTCTGAAAGTCCGTTTTTTGGTGTGGGACTGGGCACCGAACTGGCTGCAAAAGCGGCCCACACGAGCGACTGGTTTACCGATCCGTATTGGTTCCCCCACTACCACAACATCTACATTCAGCTGGCCGTGGAGCTTGGTCTGGTGGGCTGTGTTGCCTGCACCGGCGGCTTTATCACTTCCTGCAAGGAATCGCTGCACGCTCTGTTTGGGGCCAAGCGCGATCGGGAGGTATACGGACTGACCGTGGGCTGTCTGTCCGGTCTGGTGGGTGTGATGGTGTGTGGTCTGGCCGATTATTTGTGGCATTATCCCCGCGTGATGGTGATTTTCTGGCTTGTTCTCGGCCTGATGCTCTGCGGTGCAAAATTGGCGCGGCAGGGTAAGCAGGAAGTTCACTCGTTGTGATTTCCGGAAAATCGGAATTGGATCATGGGAGGTAACCTATGAGAAAAGCAATCTGTTCTTTTTTGGCTGCTGTGCTGCTTTTGTGCACGGTTTCGGTGTCAGCTCTGGCTGCTCCGGTGCAGCAGGGACTGACCATTCTGTTTACCCACGATATGCACGACCACATTCTGCCCATGAATGGCGAGAATGGCGGAGAATACGGCGGCTTTGCCCGCCTGGCCACGCTGCTGGAGCAGGAGCGTACCGGCGCGCAGTACCCCGTAGTCACATTGGATGGCGGCGATTTTTCCATGGGAAGTCTGTATCAGACTATCTATACCACCGACGCACCCGAGCTTCGGCTGATGGGCGCGTTGGGGTTTGATGTGACCACCTTGGGTAACCATGAGTTTGACTACCGTGCCGCCGGCTTGGCCGATATGCTCCACGCCGCCGTGGACAGCGGTGACCGGCTGCCCCGTGTTGTGCAGGCCAACTATAAGCCGCCCAAGGACGATGTGCGCTCCCGGGAAGCGTGGGAGCGTTACGGCATCAGTGACTATGTGATCGTGGAGCGGGACGGACTGCGCATCGCTGTCTTTGGCCTGATGGGTGTGGATGCCGACGAATGTGCACCGATGTCCGGCATGGTGTTTGAGCCCATCGCAGATGCTGCCAGACGCACCGTGGCCTATGTGGAGGAGCACGAAAAGCCCGACTTTGTGATTTGCCTGTCCCACACCGGAACATGGAGCGGTGAGGGTGAGGACTACGAACTGGCCAAAGCGGTGGACGGGATCGATGTGATCATTTCCGGCCATACCCACACCAAGCTGCAAGATCCCATTCGGGTCAACGATACGCTCATCGTGTCCTGCAATGAGTATGTGAAAAATTTGGGTAAGCTGACCGTCGCCCGCAAGGGGGGCGAACTGGTGGTCGAGGATTACCGTCTGATTCCGGTGGATGAAACGGTTGCCGAGAATCCCGCCGTGGCTGCCCTCGCCGAGCAATTCAAGCATGAGGTGGAACAGGAGTACCTGTCCCAGTTCCAATTTACCTATGATCAGGTGTTGGCCAATACAGCCTTCGACTTTACGCCCTTCAGCCGATTCGGCAACCAACAGGAAGAGGACAGTCTGGGCAATCTGATTGCCGACAGTTACCGCTACGCCGTGCAGCAGGCCGAGGGTGAGAACTATATTCCCGTGGATTTTGCCGTGGTGGGTCACGGTGTCATCCGCGGCTCGTTCCCTGCCGGTGACATTACCGTAGCCGATGCCTTTAATGTGTCTTCCCTGGGTTCCGGTGCAGATGGGACGCCCGGATATCCGCTGGTTTCGGTCTATCTGACCGGGGACGAGCTGAGGGATGCCTTTGAGGTGGACGCTTCGGTGGCCCCTTTGATGTCGGGTGTACAGCTGTATGGCGCCGGCATGACATGGAGCTATAATACCAACCGTATGATTTTTAACAAGGTCACCGACTGCGGCCAGATTCTGGAGGACGGCAGTGTGGTGGAGTTGGAGGCCGCCCGCCTGTACCGCGTGGTCACCGGTCTGTACTCGGCTCAGATGCTTGGAACCGTCCGTGAAAAGTCCTTCGGTCTGCTTTCTATCGTGCCCAAGGATGCTCAGGGCAATGAGATTACCGACTTTGAGGCCCATATCATCAAGAGTGAAAACGGAAGTGAGGTCAAGGAATGGTACGCATTGGCCTCCTATCTGGATGAGTTGGAACAGGTGCCTGAAACCTACGCTGCGGCGGAAGGTCGCAAGGTGGTGATTTCTTCCTGGAACCCCATCCAGCTGCTGAAGAATCCCAACTGGATCACGCTGGTGGTTTTGCTGGTCATCCTCCTGCTGATTGCAATCATTGTGCTGATCGTGCGTGCTGTTGCGCGCCGCAGGAGCGGTCGCCGTTACGGGCGCCGGGGCGGCAGAAGCGGGGGAAACTACCGCGGCAGCCGCAGAAAGAGATAACAAAAAAACAGCCTTTGGTTCATGTGAGCCAAAGGCTGTTTGACTTTTTATTCGGCTTTATCGGAAATCAGATCCTGAATGACGGTTTGGGCCAGCAGGAAGCCGGCCACCGGAGGCACCCAAGGTGCGCTTGCGGGGACCGAGCGGCGGCCCGGCGGGGGTGCTTCGGTTTCCGGCTGAGTGGTTTCGGCAGCCAGTTCGGGGGAGAAGACCACCTTCAGGTGCTTGATGCCCCGGGCACGCAGTTCCTTTCGGATGATGCGGGCTAAAGGGCAACCCTCGGTTTTGGAAATGTCGGTGATTTGGAACTGGGTGGCATCCAGCTTGTTTCCGGTGCCCAGAGCGGACACCATGGGGATGCCTTCTCTCAACGTGGTTTCGATCAGATCCAGTTTGCACGAGACCAGATCGATGGCATCCACCACGTAGTCATAGTCGGCGGGGAAGAAGTCTTCGCGGCCTTGGGCACTGTAACGGAAACATTTTGGGATGAAGGTGCCGTTGGGATTGATATCACGCAAACGGACGGACATGGCGATGGCCTTGGGCTGGCCGAGGGCCGAGTAGACGGCCTGAGCCTGCCGGTTGATGTTGGTGGGGCTGACCATGTCGTCATCCACCAGAGTCAGCTTGCCCACACCGCTGCGGGCCAGTGCTTCGGCGCACCAACTGCCCACACCGCCCAGACCGAAAACGGCCACATGGGAGGCGGCCAGCTTTTCCATGGCCTGCTTTCCCAACAGCATTTCGGTGCGCAGAAATTGATCGTTCATATTGTTCCTCCAGCGTGTCGGAAAACGCCCCTGCGAAAGCCGCAGGGGCGTTTTGTGGTTTGAATTTACTTAGCCAATGACAGAGTACAGCTTGTTGGTGCGGACGATTTCCATGCTGTCAACTACTTCCTCAGCCCACAGAGCCTGACGGGCGAGGTTGGCCCAGGTGGGCTCGTTTTCGCCCAGGTAATAGATCACGTGCCAGCCCTGGGTGTAGGATTCGGTGTTCTTGACCAGACCGGTGTCGCCTGCCTTGCGGCCATCGGCGAAGACCCAGTCGTTAAAGGCGGGGATCATGCTGCCGGGAGTAACCAGAGTGTACAGACCGCCGTTGGAGTTGGAGCCGGGGTCAGCAGAATGCTCATTAGCCAGCAGAGCGAAGGACTCGGAAGTCTTATCGCCGCTTTCCCACTGAGCCAGCAGTTCCTGGGCCTTCTTTTCAGCAGCGGCAAAGACTGCGTCGGTGGGGTCCTGGGTGGATTCGTCCGTATCGGTGGTGGGGTCATCCTCGTTCTTGGCCTCGACCAGAATGTGGCGGACGTCGGCGGTGGCGGTCTCATCAAGGAAACGGTCGGCGAAAATCACCACGTAATAGGTGCCGGTGCCCTCGAACACCTTAATGTCACCGGGCTGACGGGCGGGGTCCATAGCCCAGTCATAGTAGAAAGAGGTCGTGGAGGTCAGACGGCCCTTCTGCTCGGAGTAATCCTTGTTGTCCTTCATAGTAGACAGTTTGCCCTTGATTTTTTCAGCCTCAAGCTCGGCTTCTGCCTTGGCCTTTTCCATAGCGGCTTTGGTCTCCTCTTCGGTGGGAGGCACGGTCTGGCCGTCATCGTTCTTGTGGGACTCGGCAGTACCATCAAAGGTGCGGAAATAGAGGTGGATAGAATCCAGTTCCTTGGTGTGCTCCTGATAGTAAGCGTCCAGTTCGGCATCCGAGTAATCGGCAAAGGTCTTCAGGTTGAGGTTGTAGTACTCTTCTGCCAGTTCGGAATTGGCCACACAGTTGCGGAATGCCTTCACGGTCATGTTCTTGCCGTAGACCTGCTTCAGATAGCTCTTAACGTTGAAGTTGTAGCCATAGGACAGGTATGCATCGATGGTGGCATCCAGGCTGTCCATCTCGGCCTGGACGGCAGAGTCGACCAGTTTGGAGGTGTAGCCGGCTTCCTTGGCAGCAGCCAGAGCGGCATACTCGGAGCGCAGGGTCTCCAAAGCGGCATCAATAAAGTAGTCGTGGTAGGTCTTGCCCACGTAGGACTCGTCCATAGTGAAGCCCCAGCCGGTCCACTCTTCAATGTCGGAAGCCTGAATGACCTGCTTGTCGGCAGGCTCACTGGGGGAGTAGGGCATGGTCATGCCATACTGAGCATACTGGGCAGCGGTGCTGGCCAGAGGGTTGTTGTAGTAGTGGAAAGCGACCTGGGCGGGGGTAACCTTTTCGCCGCCGATGGTAGCTACGGTAGCGTTGCGCTGGAATACGCCGGAGTCCCAGATCAGCAGGATGGCGGCCAGAATGACCACGACCACGCCGATGATGGTGTAAACGGTGTTGTTGCGCTTACGCTGTGCGGCCTTGACCAGTTCTTCCTTTTCACGTGCGGAGAGCTCGGGGGCCTCGGTGAGTTTGCGCTCTTGTTTCTTGCGGGATGCGCTCATGTTGGTTCAGTCCTCTCGTGTATGTTGGGCAGCATTCAAAAAGCCACCTTGGATTTCGTACCATGGTATTATACAGGAAAAGCCTATGGCTTGCAAGGGAAAAATCATGGCAGCAAGGTATATTTCGCCGTTTGTTTGGAAACACTGGCTCGATTTTACAAAAAGTTCATGAAATCTTTTGTTTTTGTTCGGTTTATCCCGGAAAAAATCAGTATAATGGGAAGTGAAGAAAAAAGAGCTGCCCTTCAGGGCAGCTCACAGCAACAAATATCCCCCACGGTGGCCGTGTAGACGTATTAAAAACCTGCACGTAATGGCAGGTGGGTCGCCTCCACAACGCTTTACTGCTTCCAACATCCAACCGCTTGCGAAAAGGGCCGGGAGGCCTGCAAACCGCGTTATGAGGGGGCGTCCCGTTTCGTAAATGTGGGTTTTAATAAATCTATCACGCACCCCGCAGGGATACTCCTGGTATTTCCCGAAGAAGAGTTTTTATTCCTCTTCTTCCTCTTCGAACAGATACTCCATGAACTGCTCGTAGACAGCCATGAGTTCATCTTCGTCGTCAATGGTGGACAGGATCTCCTCGCCGTTTTCGTGGATGACCTTCAGAATGATCAGGCCGTACTCCTCATCGTCCACGGGCTCTTCCTCTGCGTCGGCATACTCAGCGGGGAAGAAGGCCATGTAGGTATTGCCGTTGAACTCCATGGTATCCAGATGTTCCAGCTCGATCTCTCTGCCCTCGTCATCGGTGACAGTAACAAAAGTGGGGCCAAATTCCTCGCTCATATTATCTTACACTTCCTTTTTACAGTTTGTTGTGATTATGGGTGTTCTTCTGCCGCTATTGTACCCTGTGACCATGGAAATTGCAACCCCGGGACAAGCCAAAATTTCAGGGGGAAATGGAAGAATATGGTTGCTTCGTTGTTACAGGGTGGACAAAAGAGGAATATGTGGTATAATACTATGATACTATTTTGATATCATTACAGTGCGGAAATTTTTTCGCATGTTACGGGAAAGATTCTCCTTGAGTCGGAGGTGTTTTATGGGATCCAATCAATCCAACTCCAATCGTCCGGCGCCCAAGAAACGCAGAAAAAAGCGCCGTTCCAAGGTGGGCGCAATTTTTGGCGCCATTTTCAAGACGTTGGGCACGATCCTTCTGTTGGGTGCCTGTACCGGCGCTCTTTTGGCCTGTTATGCCGTGGTCTACGTGCAGAGCATTATTATTCCTCAGGCCAAGGAAGTGGTGGAATCGCTGGAGATTTTCAATGCCAGCGAAAGTTCCACCATGTACTACGTGGATGCCGAGACCGGGAATCTGGTGGAAATGGTCAAGCTCTACGGTGATGAAGACCGCATCTGGGTAGAGTACGAGGATATTCCTCAGAATCTGATCAATGCCACCATCGCCATTGAGGACCGCCGTTTCTACACACATCAGGGCGTGGACTGGAAACGTACGGCTGCCGGCGTGGTCTATATGTTTACCGGACAGGACATTCAGGGCGGCTCCACCATCACCCAGCAGCTGCTGAAGAACGTGACCCAGTATGATGACGTGACGGTTCAGCGCAAGATTTTGGAGATTTTTACCGCCCTCGAGTTTGAAAAGTCCCATTCCAAGGAGGAAATTCTGGAATGGTATCTGAACTATATCTATCTGGGCGAGCGCTGCAACGGTGTGTACACCGCGTCGCTGAATTATTTCGGCAAGGAACTGAAGGATCTGACGCTGGCCGAGTGTGCCTCGCTGATCTCCATTACCAATAACCCTTCCATCTACAATCCTTACCGCTATCCCGAAAATAACCTGTACCGCCGCAATCTGACCCTGGAAGAGATGGCAAAGGATTACAACGGCCCCATGATCACCGAAGCCGAACGGGATGCGGCCATCGCCGAACCGCTGACTTTGAACCGTGATTCGGGTACCTCCCGTGAAATTGAAACCTATACCTGGTACGAAGATCAGGTTATTACAGAAGTTCTGGACGCCATGGTTGAAGAACTGGGTATCTCCCGTGAGGCAGCCTCTGTGATGCTCTATCGCGGCGGTTTGAAGATCATCACCTGTTATGATCCCAAGGTACAGGCCTATGTGGACGGCGTCTATGGAAACCGCGACACGCTGCTGATGAGCGGAAAGCCGGTGCTGGAACTGGAATCCAAGCGCGGACAGGACATTCAGTCGGCCATTACTGTCTTGGACAACCGGACCGGACATGTGGTGGCAATGGCAGGCGGTGTGGGAGAAAAGACGGGCAGCCGCGGCTGGAACCGTGCTACCGACACGGTGCGTCCGCCCGGATCGTCCATCAAGCCCATTTCGGTTTATGGCCCGGCGCTGGATATGGGTCTGATCGGCATCAACACAGTGTTTGACGATGTTCCTCTGGAGGCCCATCTTGACGAGGAAGAGCCGGAAAATCTGGCGAAAATCGATACCTGGCCCGACAACTCTTATGGCTACAACAAGGGCCTAACCACGGTTTTCGAAGCCGTGGAGGACTCGGTAAATACCATTTCTCTGTCGATCCTGCAGGATTTGGTTACACCCCAGCTGTCCTTCCAGTATCTGACCGAAACCTTTGGCCTGAAGACGCTGGTGGCTTATAAAGAAGTCAACGGGGTTGTTTTCTCCGATATTGACCGCGCGCCTCTTTCCATGGGTGGCCTGACCGAGGGTGTGTCCACCTACGATATGGCTGCGGCCTACGGCGTCTTTGCCAACAACGGCATTTACCGCGAACCCACCACCTTCCTGCAGGTGCTGGATTCCGACGGACACGTTCTGCTGAATAATGACGTGTCCGGCAAAGTGGTGCTGAAGGAAAGCACAGTGTATTATGTCAATGCATTGCTGGAGAATGTCGTCAGCCCCTACGGTACCGGTAAATCCGCCCAGTTGGAAGGCATGACTGTGGCCGGCAAGACCGGTACCACCAGCTCCAACAACGACAAATGGTTTGTGGGCTACACACCCTATTACACCGCTGCTGTCTGGGTGGGCTATGACGAAATGGAGCGCATCCAGTCCAACAGTTATCTGGCCGCTGATATGTGGAAGCAGGTCATGGGACCGCTGCATGAGGGGTTGGAGGATGTAGGGTTCTTGGTGCCGGAGGACCTTGTGGAGCAGAAGTACTGTAAGGACAGCGGTCTGATTGCCACCGAGTGGTGTGCCGCAGACCCCCGTGGAAGCCGCATCACCACCGGGACCTTTGTCAACGGCGACCAACCTACCCAGTACTGCACCGCCCATATGCCCGTGGAAGTCTGTACCGCCTCTACCGCCCTGGTACGGTATGACGGCAAGCCTTCCGGAGTGTACCATCTGGCCGGTTCGTACTGTCCCGAAGAGTGTATCGTGACCATCGGCATGCTGAATCACGAGCGTCTGTATGTGGACGACAAAGTGGTGCCCCGTGACGACGTGTATCTCTATAACAGTCTGCTGAAGATGGACAACGGCGGTCTTTGCGATGTGCACGTTGCGCCGCCCTATGACCCGACTATTTTTGACCCCGCGCTTCCGGAGACATGGCCGCCTGCCGGTGACCCCAATTTCCCCGATTTTGACATTACCGACGCGTCAACCTGGCCGCCCTTTGCGCCGGAACCCATTCCTTCGCTGGAACCGACTCCTTCGCCGGAGCCTACTCCCGATGCCGAGAACGGAACGGGTGGTTGGTTCAGTGATTGGTGGTCCGGATTATTCGGCGGAGGAAATGACTGAGCAGATACCGCAGCCGAATCAATTCAACAGGGGTGCCGCAATTTTGCGGCACCCCTGTTATTTTTGCCGGAAGTTCAGAATCCCTGCATGATATAGCTGTGCTGTCAGAAGGGCGCCTAAGGGCGCCAAAAGCATGCCAACTACACCGAACAGGGAAAATCCCAGATACATGGCAGTCAGAGCGGCAAGCGGATGCAGTCCGGTCCGGTTGGCAATCAGTTTGGGCTCCAGAATATTCCGTGTCAGCCAGATGGCAGCATACAGGATAAGCAGGGAGAATCCGCGCCGGAAATTTCCGCTCAGCATACAGACCAAAGTCCAGGGCAGCAGAACCGTTCCGGTGCCGAAGACAGGCAGCGCATCCAGAAAGGCGGTTCCGACGGCCAGCAACAGAGCGGCATCAATTTTGATTAACAGAAAGCCCACGGTCAGCAGGACAGAGGTCACCGCCATCAAAATGCCCTGGGCCTTTACCCATCCGCCCAGGGCGGTTTTTAGCTGTTGAGCGGTTTTCTTCAGACGGGCCAGCCAGTGAGACGGGAGTTGCTTGCGAACAAAGGCACTCAACGCAGGTTTATCCGCCAGAAAGAAATAGCTGGCCAACAGGGTCGTGAACAGAAACAACACAAGGCGGGGCAGGGTCAGAAGACCACGGGTCAGCCGGTCCAGCAGTGTGGAACCGAAGGAGGACAGAAGAATGGCGACCTGTTCCGCCACACCGGCCAGCGCACGCTGCAGTGCAGAGCGAAATTCCGGGGAAACCGCCACAGTCCACCGATAAATCAAATGGTCCAGCTGCTGATTGATCTGCTGCAGAAAAGCCATCCATGCAGGGAGTTTGGTGCTCAGTACGGTCAACTCAAACCAGATTCGCCGCAGCAGGAAAAGGCCGCCTGCGGAAAGAACGGCCAAGCCAAGCAGGAGGATGAGTGCTGCGGTCCATCCTCTGCTGAGATGCAATTTTTTGCAAAGAAAAGCCACGGTATGCTCCAGCAGGAAGGAAATTCCCCACCCCAGAAGAAAGGGGAGAAGGCCGGGGAGCAGGAGTGCCGCAACGCCCAAAGCCAACGCTGTGTACAGGAAACCGAGCAGAAATCGCAAGTGTTTATGAACGGTCATGGGACCTCCTGTCCATTTTGACAAGAAAATGGGATGAGAGGGTTGAAAATTGTGTGTTTTCGCCCCTCGATTTGGGTTGCGAACCGAGAATGACTGTGCTAAAATGAATTTCAGCCACGAACAAATGATTTTGTGACAAGGACGTTTAGAAAGGGTGGCACGGAATATGAGGAAGACACCAAAATACTTTATTGTAGAGGCAGATGCGCTTCCCGAGATTTTTTTGAAGGTGACACAGGCCAAGGGATTGCTGGAAACCGGCGAGGCAACTACGGTCAATCAGGCTGCCACAAAGGTGGGAATCAGCCGCAGCGCGTTTTACAAGTATAAGGATTCTGTTCGCCCGTTCCATGACATGAAGAACGGACGCATCGTTACCTTCCAGTTCTCTTTGCGCAATGAGCCAGGTGTGCTTTCCCAACTGCTCAATATTTTTGCCGAGACCGGCGGGAATATTCTGACCATCAATCAGGGCCTTCCGGTCAACGAGTGTGCGGTGGCGACCATCGCGGCGGAAACATCCGGTCTGTGTCTGTCTTTGGAGGACATGTTGGGTCGGGCCGCTTCGGTGCCCGGCGTGGTTCGGTGTGAAATTCTGGCCGGATAACGGCGAAACAATAGAAGAGGTGGAGTATGGTTAACGTAGCAATTTTGGGTTTTGGTGTGGTCGGCTCGGGTGTGGCTGAGGTTCTGACCAAAAACAGCGATTCCATCGCCAAACGCACCAACGATCTGATCAATCTGAAATATATTCTGGATGTGCGGGAATTCCCCGACAGCCCCTTTGCGAACAAGTTCGTCAAGGACTTTGCCGAAATTGAAAATGACCCTGAAGTGGACATCGTGGTGGAGACCATTGGCGGCGCCAAGATCGCCCGCGAGTTCACCGAGCGTGCCCTGCGTGCCGGTAAGAGCGTAGTGACCTCCAACAAGGAACTGGTGGCTACTTATGGTTACGACCTGCTCCAGATCGCCAAGGAGAAGAAGGTCAGCTACCTGTTTGAAGCCAGTGTGGGCGGCGGCATTCCCATTATCCGTCCTCTGAGCCAGTGTCTGGCGGCCAATGAGATGCAGGAGATTTACGGCATCCTGAACGGCACCACCAACTACATTCTGACCCGTATGATCAAGGCCGGCCTGCCCTTTGAGGTTGCCCTGAAGGAAGCGCAGGACAATGGCTATGCCGAGCGTGACCCCTCTGCCGATATCGAGGGACACTATGCCTGCCGTAAGATCTGTATTCTGTCGGCCATCGCCTTTGGCCGCCATGTCTATCCCGAGCAGGTGCCCACCGAGGGTATCACCAAGATCACGCTGGCCGATGTGGATTACGCCGACGCGGCCGGAAAGAAGATCAAGCTGCTGGGCCGTGCCATCCGCAACCAAGACGGCACTGTCACCGCCTATGTGGCACCCCATCTGGTGGATGAAAGCGATCCTCTGGCCGGTGTGGAAGATGTGTTCAACGCCATCACCGTCAAGGGGGATGCTGTAGGCGACGTTATGTTCTACGGCCGCGGCGCCGGCAAGCTGCCAACCGCCTCTGCCGTGGTGGCCGATGTCATCGATGCAGCCAAGCACATTCATACCAAGAAGTATCTGGACTGGGATGCCGGCGGAGCCGAGGTCTGTACTCCGCCCGACGGTCTGGTCAGTGCATGGTATGTCCGCGCCGCCGTGGCTGCTGATGCGGTCTGCAGTCTGCTGCCCGAAGCCAAACTGCTGTCCCGCAGCGGTGCTGAGGAAGGAGAAACTGCCTTCCTGACGGGCGAGATGACCCGCGCTCAGCTGGAGGAAAAACTGGCCGGACTGGAGCTGCTGTCCGTTCTGCGTGTGCTGAACTGATCAAGACACGCCGCATACAATGTAAGGGGAACCATACCTTATTGAGGGGGTATTCACATATATGGCACTCATTGTTCAGAAATTTGGCGGAAGTTCCGTTGCGGATGCCGATAAGATCCGCAACGTAGCCCGTATTATTACCGAAACCTACCGTCAGGGCAATCAGGTGGTGGCCGTGCTCTCCGCACAGGGTGACACTACAGACGATCTGATCGCCAAAGCGGAAGAGATCAATCCCAAGGCATCCAAGCGTGAGATGGATATGCTTCTGTCCACCGGTGAGCAGATATCCTGTTCCCTGTGCGCCATGGCCATTGAGCGACTGGGATATCCGGTGATCTCTCTGACCGGCTGGCAGGCCGGTGTCCGTTCCGATTCGGCATACAGCAATGCCCGCATCAAACGCATCAACGCCGAGCGCATCCATGCCGAGCTGGATAAGAAGTCTATTGTTATCGTTACCGGTTTCCAGGGCATCAACAAGTATGACGACATTACCACCCTGGGTCGTGGCGGTTCCGATACGTCAGCTGTGGCATTGGCTGCTGTCCTTCATGCCGACCTGTGCCAGATTTACACCGATGTGGACGGCGTTTATACTGCCGATCCCCGCTATGTCACCGGTGCAAAAAAGCTGAATGAGATCACCTTCGACGAAATGCTGGAACTGGCCTCGTTGGGTGCTCAGGTGCTCCACAACCGTTCGGTGGAAATGGCAAAGCGTTACAATGTCAACATGGAGGTTCTCTCCAGTTTCTCCGGTAACCCCGGTACAAAAGTCAAGGAGGTTGTCAAAACCATGGAAAAATCTCACATCAGCGGTGTTGCCAAGGATAAAAATGTTGCCCGTGTTGCTCTGGTGGGCCTGGCCGATGAGCCCGGTATCGCCTTCCGGATTTTCTCAAAACTGGCAAAGCATCAGGTCAACGTGGATCTGATCCTGCAGTCCATCGGCCGTCACGGAACCAAGGATATCTCCTTCGTGGTCAAGAAGTCCGATGCTGCCATGGCCAAGGAAGTACTGGAAGAGAGCAAGGATGCTATCAAGTTCGATCACATTGATGTGAACGACAACATCGCCAAGATTTCCATCGTGGGTGCCGGCATGATCAATAACCCCGGCGTGGCCTCCCTGATGTTTGAAGCGTTGTACAGCTCCGGCATCAACATCAACATGATCTCCACAAGTGAGATCAAGGTCTCGGTTCTGGTGGACATCAATGAAGCTGACCGCGCCGTTCAGGCCATCCATGACCGCTTCTTTGCCGAGTTCGGCGACGCGAAGTAAATTAGAGAAAATACACATTTCAGGGTCTCTGTACATACAATGTGCAGAGATCCTTTTACTTTAAGTAACCGCCGATCCAATGCGTCTGCGGTGTCTTGCGGAAAATTTCGCGTCTAAATGCGTTGTGATTTTTTGAAATACACAAAGTGTTCCTGCAAAATCACGCCTTTTTATCCCTCGAAATTTTCTTGCAATCCGCTCTTGCTGATTGAATGGGCGGTTACTTTTTCAGGGGGTGAGAATGTGGAGTGGTCAGTGACCGAGCAGGGGCCGCGGGCGGCGATTGAAGTTCGGTGTGACGATAAAGGAGATGGGCTTTACAAGGCTTATGCCATAGGACCAAACGGGAGTTTTCTTCTGGGGACCTTGATGCCGGAGAATGGAAAACTGTTTCTTCGGCGCACTCTGACCGTGGACAGCCTGAAACGGCAGGGGGTATGGCCGGTCAAAGGGGTGGAATGCCGCCTGAGTCATCCCTTTCAGAACCGCCCCACCGCGATTCCGTGGCCGGACGAAATCCTGCGCCGCAGTGCCCGCAGGCTGCCTCGTCACACCGTGCAGCGCAGCGGCGCGGGGTTTACTCTGACCGTGCCTTTTGATCCGCGCACGCCCTTTCCGTTGACGCCTTTGTTCTGCTTAAGCCGGGTGGAGAATGGCAGGCTGATTTTTTCCTTTCGTGAAGACGGTACTCCGTATATTTTTTCGGCCGTAAGGAAAAGATAGGAAGGAAACTGATTCAAAAAGGAGGGAACGTCATGGCAAATCTGACCACCAAGGAACTGGGCGCGCTGGAAGATCAGCTGGGTTTTGAAAAGGTCATGTGCTGCAAGTATCAGGACGCAATGCAGCAGAGCACCGATCAGAACCTGAAGAACAGCTATCGGCAGTACGCCGAGCAGCACAAGCAGAATTATGAGACTCTGCTGAAGTTTTTACAGTAAGAAAAGGAGGAAATACCATGACCGAACAGGAATGGGCAACCGATCTTCTCATGGGTGAGAAGAAGATGACCGCCAACTATGATACCTACGCATCGGAGTGCGTCAACACCCAGTTGCGTGATCAGTTTTTGCAGCTTCTGAACCAGAGTCATAAGACCCAGACCGAGCTGTTTAATATGGCCAAGGAGAAGGGTTGGTATCAGGTGGAGCAGGCACCCGGCAGCAAGGTGGATACTGCTTACCAGAAGTTTACCAACAGCAAGCCCACCGTGCAGTAACAGGAAACCCCGGCAGTTCACTGCCGGGGTTTTGGTTTATTTTCCGCGCTCAATGACATCCCGGATGGAGTCAAATACAGCGTCCTGATTTTCGCTCATGACCAGAAGAATGGTGCCGTCTTCCAGTGTTTCCAGTCGGGTGTTGACGGCAATCTCATACTGGTCGGTCAGATATTCCTTAAACGAATGCTGCTGACTGCTGAGAAAACGGCGCAGGGACTCCAATACGGCATCCTCTTTTCCGGCGGCCGGATAAATGGCGGCCACCGCATATGCCTTCACGTTCATCAACGAGACCGAAATGGCATAGGCGTTCATATCCTCCGGGGTGACATTCAGGAAGTCAAAAACGGCTTGGGCGTTGTCGTCATCGGCGTCATCAATGAGAGGAAAGGCTTGGTTGGCAGCCTCATCCCGGGCAGCCTCGATGGCGGTCTCGTACAGATCGGTGCGCTCCTCATAGGACAGTGTAGGCTGCTGTTTTTTGGTGCTGCAGGCGGTCAGAAGCAGGCAAATGAGCAGAACATAGATGGTCAGGTGTCTCATGGAGTCTCATCGTCCTTTCCTTTTGGTTTTACCGAAACGGTAATGGTACCGTTGGAGCAGTCCACCAGCGCGGTGTCTCCCTTTTTCAAAGAACCGTCCAGCAGCAGTTCAGCAAGGCGATCTTCTACACGGGCGCGGATCGCACGGCGCAAGGGGCGGGCGCCGTACATGGGGTCAAAACCGATGGTGGCAAGTGTTTCCACAGCATAGTCGCTGATTTCCAGAGATGCACCGAGCTTGCGCACCCGTTCTGCGGCTTCGTCCAGCATGCGCCGTGCAATGCGGACGATTTTCTCTTGTTCCAACTGGTGGAATACAATGATTTCGTCCAGTCGATTGAGAAATTCCGGACGGAAAACCCGCTTCACTTCCTCCAGAACGATGTTTTTCAGCTCTTCCGGGCTTCGTGTGGATCCGGAAGCTGCGGAGGAGAACCCCAGTTTTCCACCCTTGGAGGTAATGCGCTCGGCACCGACGTTGGAGGTGAGCACCACCACCGTATTGCTGAAGTCGGCTTTGCGGCCCTGGGTGTCGGTCAGCACACCGTCCTCCATGATCTGCAGAAGGATGCTCCAGATGTCCCGATGGGCCTTTTCGATCTCGTCAAAGAGTACCACGCAGTACGGGCGGCGGCGCACCTGTTCGGTCAGCTGACCGCCCTCCTCATGTCCAACATAGCCGGGGGGCGAGCCTACCAGCCGGGACACGGCATGGGCCTCCATATATTCCGACATATCAAAGCGCAGCAGAGCCTCTTCGTTGCCAAACAGTGTATGGGCCAATGCTTTGCAAAGCTCGGTTTTGCCCACGCCGGTGGGGCCAAGGAACAGAAAGGAACCGATGGGACGGTGCTCCTCCTTTAAACCTACCCGTCCACGGCGCACGGCACGTGCCACGGCGGCCACGGCATCATCCTGTCCTACCACGCGGGTGTGGATGCCTTCTTCCAGCGAAAGCAGGCGGCGGCTCTCCGCTTCGGTCAAAGTGGTGACCGGTACACCGGTCCAGTCGGACACAACGGCAGCCACATCTTCCTCCGTGACCTGACCGTCGGGGCCGCCGCTGCGCCATCGGTTTTGCAGGGTTTCCAGTTCCTTACGGAAGTCTGCCTCGGCATCCCGCAGCATGGCGGCCTTTTCAAAATCCTGACTGCGGATGGCTTCTTCTTTTTCGCGATGGGTTCGGTCGGCCTTCTCTTCCAACTCCCGCAGGTCAGGGGGGGCGGAAAGCCGCTGTATGCGTACCCGGGAGGCTGCCTCGTCAATCAGGTCGATGGCCTTGTCAGGCAGACGGCGATCGTGCAGGTATCGTTGGGAAAGGGAAACGGCGGCTTGCAGTGCCTCGTCGGGTATGGTCAGTTTGTGGTGAGCCTCATAGCGGTCACGCAGACCGGTCAGGATGGCCAGTGCGGTTTCGGCATCCGGCTCGTTCACCGTGACCGGCTGAAAGCGACGCTCCAAAGCGGCATCCTTCTCAATGTGCCTGCGGTATTCCTCCAGCGTGGTGGCACCCACCACCTGAATCTCACCGCGCCCCAAAGCTGGCTTGAGAATGTTGGCCGCGTCAATGGCGCCCTCGGCCGAGCCGGCACCCACGATGGTGTGAAGTTCGTCCAGAAAGAGAATAATGTCGCCGGCCCGGCGCACCTCGGTCAGGATGCTCTTGACCCGTTCCTCAAATTCACCCCGGTATTTGGTGCCGGCCACTGTGGAGGACAAATCCAGCGCCAGCAGGCGCTTGCGCCGCAGATTGTCCGGTACGTTGCCCGAAGCGATATGCTGTGCCAGCGCCTCAGCCACGGCGGTCTTGCCCACACCCGGCTCGCCGATGAGGGCGGGGTTGTTTTTGGTACGGCGGGACAGGATCTGGATGACCCGGCGCACTTCGGATTCCCGTCCGATGACCGGGTCGAGCATATTGTTATATGCCATCTGGGTCAGGTCACGGGAAAACTGATTGAGCAGCTTGGTGTCGCCGCCGTATTCCCGTTCCGGACGGGGACGGCTGCGGGGCGGGGGAGCCGGGTCACCGCCCAGCGCGGCGGTCACCTCGCTGTAAAGTCTGCGAAGATCCAGTCCGTTTCCGGTCAGCACCCGGGCAGCCACACCGTCACCCTCCCGCAGCAGGCCCAGCAGTAGATGCTCTGTTCCTACATAGTGATGGCCCAGCCGATGAGCTTCGGTCAGGGCAAGTTCGATGATTTTTTTGCAACGTGGGGTCAGACCCTGTGAGGGTGCTCCACCGGGGGCACCCACCCCCACCAGACGTGCAATGGAGCTTTGAACCGAGTCGCCCGTCAAGCCCGCACGGGTCAGCACTTTTGCGGCCACTCCCTGACCTTCTTTTAACAGACCCAGCAGCAAATGCTCACTGCCCACATAGCCGTGGCCCAGCTGGGCGGAGGATTCCTGTGCCAGCTTCAGGGCGGCCTGCGCCCGCTGTGTAAATTGACTGTTATTCATGCTCTGCGCCGCCTTTTTCCGGTTTGGAATTGGTTTGTACCGGGGTTCGTTCCGGGTGGGATTCCGACCGCGCGGCACCCTCCAAATGAGGAGTGATGCTGCCCGCAACGGCTTGAGAATGCAAGCTTTTGTTCATAGTTTGATCTCCGTGAAAGTTTTTTTCTTAGTTTTTTTTCATGACAGTAAAAATATACCCACAATGGTACGAATTTAGGATTGCAATTTTGAAAAAAGGTTGGTAGAATTGGGGTATCATGCGAGGAGGTGTGTTCCATGGCATATGTTATCAGCAGCGATTGCCTGAGCTGCGGCGCTTGTGAGGCTACCTGCCCTGTCGGTGCTATCGCAATGGGCAGCGACCACTTTGAGATCGACGCAGGTTCCTGCATCGAGTGTGGTTCCTGCGCAGGTACTTGTCCCGTCGGCGCTATTTCTCAGGAGTAATACTTACGCTGGAATAAAAACAGTTTCCACTGGCAGGTGGAAACTGTTTTTTTCTGCAAAAAAATGAAGTTTTCTTGAAATGTTCATATTTTCCTGCTATCATTACCTCGTTGTGCAAAAGAAAACCGGGAGGTTTTAAAAACATGGGTGAAATTGAATTTATTTTTCAGGTAAAAGAGTATGATGCTGAGGCACTGCTGCCGCAGGTCAGCAAGGCGCTGCAGCGCCGTCTGGAATTGCGCAATCAGCAGCTTCGTCCGGGTCAGGCTGCTCCTGCTGAGATGACCGAGGAACAGCGCAGGAAGGCCAGAATCCGGGATATCATTATTGGCATTGTTTGGCTCATCGCAGGTGTTTGTTTTCTGGCGACCTCCTGGGGCAAGTTTGAGGAGAGTAAGTGGGGCCTGATCATCGGCGTGGTCGCCATTTTTGTCGGTGCAAAAAAGCTGATTCCCCAGCGCAGGAAGCAGGTCAACACCGAGAAGTTTGACAAGGCTGCAAAGGAGTTTCTGGACGGCCATAAGGAAAACCTGGCTGATGTGGAGAATCAGGTCTGCTTCTCCGACGAGGAAATGATCATTGTCACCGGCGCTCTGGAGGATCTGGAGCAGGAAGCGGTGACCTATGACGAAGTGGAATTTGCCATGGAGACCGAGGATATTTTCCTGCTGGTTCACGGCGGCCGCGGCGTCATGCTGCAGAAGAAGGACATCAGCCTGGGCACTGTGGAAGAGTTCCGCAATTACCTTGCCGCCCACGTGAAGTCCTTTACCCCCTACGTGCCCGAAGCGGAAGAAGGGGCCGAACAGGCAGCAGTTCCCGCAGCAGGGGAAGAGACTGAGCCGGAAGTGCAGCCCGAAGTGATGGCAGAGGAAATCGCGGTTGAAGCTACGGAGGAACCCGGCCAAGCCGAAGAATAAAAACGAAAAATCCTGTTCCGCATTACTGCGGTGTCCGTAAGACAGGAAATCCTCCCTATGACAATTTTTTGATGTCATAGGGAGGATTTTTATATAATGGTGCGGTGCGATACCGAAGGTTACACACGGCACCAAATGGTGTATAGAAGTGCGCCCTTATATCTGTTCGACAATTGGAATTTATTGCTCCGATAAGCGGAAAACGGTCAATTTATTTTACTTAAATACGCGTCTGCCTTCATAATGATTTCTTGCATATCTTGAAATTCTATCAAACCTATTGCCTCGTTCATTTCAACCCATTTAATATCCCTTACTTCTTCCACTTGCATGGCAGTATCCATAGATTTACTATAGGCAACAAAATAGACCACATCTTTGATGACACCATCTTTGGGAGAATATGTCTCTACAGCCCTAAAACCAGTATCAATGATGACATCCAAACCGACTTCTTCTTTTATTTCTCTCAAAGCGGTCTCTTCTTCTTTTTCATTCTCTTCAATATGTCCTTTAGGGACACCCCAGTGTCCGCCAAGCATTTGCTCAATCAAATAAAGTCGTTTGCCATTGATATTTGTATAAACGATTGCTCCGCAACTTTTTTCGTATTTCATTCTCGTCAATTCCTTCGTCAAATTCAAGTTTGTCGAACTGTTTTGTCTATTCTATCACATGGCTGGAATAGATACAAGAACACTCCCGGCAGTATGTTCTGCCGGGAGTGAAACTGGTTTATGAGCACCCGCCATTT
>JAZOBG010000118.1:0-9488 GCA_045595865.1 Oscillospiraceae bacterium | reverse complement strand
CGTCGGGCAGAATGCCGGCGTACAGCATGGACTCGCCGCGCACCCGCAGGGCGAAATGCTCTCCGGTCAGACCGTCAGTGTCAAAGGTCAGATAGTCCTCAATACACTCCTGTGCCAGAATGGGGGAACCGGCGGCCACATTACCGACCACAGGGACCTGATCCTTTTTGGGCAGATTGTCGTCGTTGATGGAGATGGCACGGGTCTTGCCGGCAGCCTGGGTGATCAGGCCGGCCGACTGCAGTCCCTTCAGATGGAAATGGACGGTAGAGGGGGATCTCAGACCCACATACTCGCCGATCTCGCGCACCGAAGGGGGATAGCCGTGTTCGTCGGTAAAGGAAATGATGTAGTCGTAAATTTGCTGCTGCTTGGTGGTCAGTTCTTTCAAGGCAGACTCCTCCTTGTAGAATTATAATTCTTTTATATCATAGTGGCGGCCAAAAGTCAAACGCTTGTTCTAAAAACGGCAAAATGTTTACAGTTTTTTATTGACATTATTTGGGGACATGTTAAAATAAGTTAACATATTAATGATTAGCATACGAACGATTTGGAGGTGCGATCATTTTGGAATCCATGCAGACAAAAGAAATGCCCGGTATGCTGTTTCACGCTCTTCACCGGGCGCACAGAAACGCGCTGCACACAGAATTGCATGCCCACGGGTTATCTGATCTGGGATCTCCGCTGATCCTGTTCATTCTGGACCACCACGGTGATCACGGTGAGATCGCCAGTCAGCGGGAGCTGGCACGGACGCTGCGGGTCTCCCCCGCAACCATTGCCACATCCTTGAAATCCATGGAGCGGATGGGGTATGTGGAAAAGCGCGTGGATGAAAAGGATGCCCGGCGTAATCGCGTGATCATCACCGAAAAAGGTCTGGCCGCGGTGAAACAGTGCTTTGAGATCTTCGGAGAGATTGACCGCCGTATGACGGAAGGTCTTACCCCGGAGGAGCAGGACGATTTGGATCGCCTGCACAGGAAAATGCTGAACAATCTGGGGGGAATGAAACCCTGTAAAAAAGGAGGGTGCTGCAAATGATTCGAAGATTGTTGCCCTATTTGAAAGGATATCGGAAATCGGCCGTTATTGGCCCGCTGCTGATGGTGCTGGAAGTGGCCTGTGAGCTGATCCTGCCCCTGCTGATGGCCAATATCATTGACATCGGCATCAACGGCGGAGCAGGACTGGCATACATTTTGAAGCAGGGCGGTCTGATGATCGTACTGGCTGGATTGTCCATGTTTGCCGGTGTTACGGCAACCAAATTTACCTCAACGGCCAGTATGGGTTTCGGCGCCAATCTGCGCAAGGGCCTGTTTGACAAGATTCAGGATTTTTCCTTTGCCGACATCGACCGATTTTCCTCGGCCAGCCTGATCACCCGTATGACCAACGACGTGAATGCGCTGCAGAATCTGGTGGGTATGGCACTGCGTATGCTGGTGCGTGCCCCGGTCATGCTGGTGGCGGCATTGGTTGTTTGTGTCAGGATCAACGCAAGGCTGGCAAGGGTCCTGTTCGTGGTCATTCCGTTGATGGCCATTGCCGTAGTCTCGGTCATGTCTCTGTGTCATAAGCTGTTCAAGATTTTTCAGACCAAAATTGACAATCTGAACGGCACTGTACAGGAAAATCTGGTTGCTATCCGCGTGGTCAAGGCCTTTGTCCGCATGGGCTACGAAAAGACCAAATTTAAAAAGAGCAACGATGAGCTGACCGAAGCCTCTCTGCGTGCCGTGACCCGTGTGATCCTGATGCAGCCCATTATGACCATTTCGCTGTATGCCGCTATTGTGGCGGTGCTTTGGCTGGGCGGCAATCAGGTCATTGTGGGGGATATGCTGGTGGGCGATCTGTCCTCATTCATTACCTACATCTCTCAGATCCTGATGAGCGTACTCATGCTGGCCATGAGTCTGCTGCAATACACCCGCGCGCAGGCCTGTGCCCAGCGCATCAACGAAGTGTTTGATACGGTGCCCGATATCCGGGACGGCGATCATGTGAGCGGTACTTCCCTGCCGGGATCCTGCGGCAAGGTGGAGTTCAAGGATGTCTCCTTCCGCTATCAGGCCACCGGAACCGGTGACGATGTGCTCTCCCACATTGACCTGACCATCCAGCCGGGTGAATTTGTTGCCATCGTGGGCGGCACCGGCGTGGGCAAGTCCTCGCTGGTCAATCTGATCCCACGCTTTTACGATGTGACCGGCGGTGCCGTGCTGGTGGACGGTGTGGACGTGCGGGATTATCCCATTGAAGCGCTGCGTGACCGCATCGGTATGGTGCTGCAGACCAACGTGCTGTTTTCCGGCACCATCCGGGAAAATCTGCTCTGGGGCAAGCCGGATGCAACCGAAGAGGAATTGGTTCAGGCGGCCAAGAATGCTCAGGCGTACGACTTTATCATGTCCTTCCCCGACGGGTTTGACACATGGATGGAGCAGGGCGGCGTCAATGTGTCGGGCGGCCAGAAGCAGCGCCTTTGTATTGCCCGCGCCATGCTGCGCGCTCCGGCCATCCTCATTTTGGACGACTCCACCTCGGCGGTCGACACGGCGACCGAGGCCCGGATCCGTACTTCCTTCAAGGAAAATCTGGCGGGCACCACTGTCATTATCATCGCTCAGCGTATCAGCTCGGTGGAGCACGCCGACAAGATCATTATTCTGGACGACGACCATGTGGCCGGTGTGGGCACTCACGACGAATTGCTGAAAACCAACGCCATTTATCAGGAAATCTACCAGTCTCAGCAGGAAGGGGTGAGCGAATAATGGCAGAGGCAAGAAAACCCTCTCAGGGTGGCCCCAAGGGCGGCGGCCCCGGCAGCGGTCCCCGCGGCGGATATCAGAAACCAAAAAACGCAAAGAAAACCGTCAAGCGTCTGCTGGGATATCTGACCCATAAAAAATGGCCTTTACTGGTGGTTCTGCTCTGTCTGGCCCTGTCCACACTGGCCAGTGTGGGCGGCTCCTACCTGCTGCGCCCCATTTCTAATCTGATCGTTGACCCCACCAAAACGGCGGAGGAAAAGGTGCGCGGTCTGATCATTCTTATCGCTGCGATGGCAGTTATTTATCTGTTGGGTGCGGCGGCCACCTACTTCCAGTCCTTTACCATGACCCATCTGGCGCAGAAAGGGGTCAACCGCCTGCGGCGGGATCTGTTTGACAAATTGCAGAACCTTCCCCTGAAGTATTTTGACCAGCACACCCACGGCGAACTGATGAGCCGCTTCACCAACGATGCGGACAATGTGCAGATGGCCATGGAGCAGTCGCTGGTGCAGCTGTTCTCCAGTGCCCTTCTGTTTGTATCAGTGGTGGTCATGATGATCGTCATCAGCCCCATCCTGTTCCTTGTGACCGTTCTGGTTTTGTTCCTTGCCTTCCAGATCATCCGCATCTGGGGCGGCCGCAGCCGCAGGTTCTATCAGGAGCAGCAGGCTGCGCTGGGCGCCGTAAACGGCAACATTCAGGAGATGATCGAGGGTCTGAAGGTGGTCAAGGCCTTTACCCACGAAACCATCGCAAAGGATGAGTTTGCCAGACTGAACGAAACCTACCGCGCTGCAGCTACCAACGCTAACTTCAACGCCATGGCCACCGGCCCGCTGATGGCCAACCTGTTTAACATCGGCTTTGCCGTGACGGCAGCCGTGGGTGGCCTACTGGCAGCTTTTACCTCTTTTGACATCGGCGGTCTGGTCAGCTATCTGACCTACAGCCGGCAGGTGGGCCAGCCCATGAACCAGATTTCCATGCAGCTGACCAATATTCTGTCCGCTCTGGCCGGTGCCGAGCGCATCTTTGAGGTCATGGACACCGAACCCGAGGCCGACCAAGGCAAGGTCGTCCTGGTGCGCGCCGCCCGTCAGAGCGACGGTACTTTGACCGAAGCTGGCGAAACCAGCCGCGAACATCTGTGGGCGTGGAAGGTGCCGCAGGAAGACGGCAGCGCCAAGCTGGTGGAAGTGCGCGGCGCGGTACAGCTGACCGACGTGGACTTTGGCTATGTGCCTGAAAAGCAGGTGTTGAAAAAGGTGTCGGTCTACGCAAAACCGGGCCAAAAGATTGCCTTCGTGGGCTCCACCGGTGCCGGAAAGACCACCATCACCAATCTGATCAACCGTTTCTATGAGATTCAGGACGGCATCATCACCTTTGATGGCATTGACGTGCGGGATATCAGCAAGGACGACCTGCGCAGAAGTCTGGGCGCTGTGCTGCAGGATACCCATCTGTTTACCGGCACCGTTATGGAGAATATTCGTTATGGCCGGTTGGATGCCACCGATGAGGAGTGCATCGAGGCCGCCAAGACGGCAAACGCCCACTCCTTTATCCGCCGTCTGCCCGACGGCTACAATACCATGGTCACCGGCGACGGCGCCAACCTGTCTCAGGGTCAGCGTCAGCTTCTGGCCATTGCCCGCGCCGCCGTCAAGGATCCCCCGGTCATGATTCTGGATGAGGCGACCTCCTCCATCGATACCCGAACCGAGAGTCTGATTGAAAAGGGCATGGACGCCCTGATGGAAAACCGAACTGTGTTCGTCATCGCCCACCGCCTGTCCACGGTACGCAACTCCAACTGCATCGTGGTCATTGAAGGCGGTCAGATCATGGAAAAGGGCGACCACGAGGACCTGCTTGCCCAGAGAGGCCGCTATTATCAGCTGTACACCGGTCAGTTTGAGTTGGACTGACAAGAGGACAAAAACGCGAAGACCCGGTTGAGAATTTCTCTCAACCGGGTCTTTTGTGCGTTCAGATATAGGAGCGGAGGTCCGGATTTCCGGCCTGCCGTCTTACAGTTAAATCATGTGTGCGAATGTGGATCCCAACCGCATGTCAAAACCAAGTGACTGATACAATCCCTCGTCGCAGGGAGCGCAGCAGACAGTCAGGCTGGGGATGCCGTTTTCTTTGCACCAGATTTGTGTTGCCTGTGCCAGCTTGCGGGCGATCCTTTTCTTGCGGAACGCAGGTTCAATATAAAAATCATCGAATACGCCTGTGTCCGAGCAGGAAAATGTCGAGAAGCATTTTGCCACGCTGCACATTCCCACCATCCGGTAACCGCGCTTTGCAACGAAAAATGTGATCTTGCTGCCTTGGATCGCTTGGACGAGCTGGTTTTGCTGTTCCTCGGTCAAGGTCTGCTCGCCGACCTCCTTCAGAAAACTGTTCTCCAGTTTTTTCAGCTGCCAGTCTTCCGGTTCAGAGAGAATTTCAACCGTGATGGGAATTTCCTCCTGCGGGGGCAGGATCATCAGCGGGTCGCCCCATTCATCGGCTCCGTTTTTGATAAATCCCACGCTTTGCCAGAAATGTTCCCGCCGTGAATCGCCGCCATAGTTCAGTTCCGCATAGTGTGCGCCGTGTTCTCTTGCCCAGTCAAGAAGTGCTCCGGCGCACGCTTTTCCCGTGCCGCCGCCGCGAAACTCGGGGTACACACAGAATTCCATGATAAAGCACTTGCCGTCTTCGGTGTTGTAGATCACCGGCATGGCGAAACCAATGTCCTGCCCACTCCGGTGGAAGAACAGGAAACGGCAGCGGTCTTGTTCCCGGTCATGGATCCGTATCATGTGATCATGGTAGTCCGAGCTGAGGAAGTATTCCAGATCCTCGATGTTCCGGTTCGGGAAAATATCCCGCTTGTAGTAGGTGTGAAGCTGCTGCCAAAAGACGGCAACGTCTTTTTCTGTGACTGCCTCACGGATGGTGATTTGATTTTCCATTTGCATTCCTCCAAAATACGATTCGGAGGGTTAGGAAGCGTGAACCCTCCACACACGATTCATCTTCATAAAAAATCACCCTTTCTTTTTGATTTTGCAAAAAGCTGCAAAACGCTTTGCAAACACACCGGGCAAAGACAAACGTTTTTGCAGATTATGCCAGAAGGTTCCGGTAATACTCCTCGGTCCCTACACGGCCGACGGCCGAAAGAGCCATGTTCTGAGGGTCAAACATGGTGCGGGCCAGATTGAGTACATCCTCCCGGGTGACCGCGTCGTAGGCAGCGATGATCTCATCGGGGGTCAGAACGGTTCCGGTCAACAGGGCGGAGCGGCCCATGTGACTCATGTGGGACTGGGTGGACTCCAGACCCATCAGTACGCTGGCCTTGGACTGCTCCCGGGCACGGGAAAGTTCATCAAGACTCACGCCGTCCTGCACCAGCTCGGTCACGACCGTTTTGATGGCGTCCAGTGCCTGGGCTTCGGTTTCCCGGCCCAAGGCGGTGTAAATGCCGAACAGGCCGGTGTCCTCGTGTCCGGCTCCGTAGGAATAGACGGAATAGCAAAGGCCGCGCTTTTCCCGCACCTCCTGCCACAGGCGGGAGGACATGCCGCCGCCCAGAATAAAGGACAGCAACTGCAGGGCAAAGCGGCGGTCGCTTCCGTAGGGGAAGCCGGGGAATGCCAGCGTCAGGTGGTTCTGCTCAATGGCTTTTTTCTTCAGGGTGAAGGCGCTTTGGAACACGGCGGCCTTATGCCTGACTTTGGGAACAGGGGCCATGGCGCCAAAGCGGGATTTCAGGTCCTCCACAACGGCGGAGGAAAAACTGCCTGCCAGAGCGACCACCACCTGATCGGGGCGGTAATGGGTGTCCTTCCATGCCCGCAGGGATTTCCCGGTCATGGTTTTCAGGGTAGCCGGCTTGCCCAGAATGGGGCGGGCCAGCGCGCTGCCTTTGTAGACAGCGGAAGCCAGACGCTCCGAGCAGAGATCCTCCGGATTGTCGGCATACATGCCGATCTCTTCCAGAATGACGCCGCGCTCAGTGTCCACATCGGCCTGCCGGAAGGCCGAGTGGAAAAACATATCGCACAGAATATCGGCGGCCTGAGCAAGGTGGGTGTCCAGCGCGCGCACATAAAAACAGGTGCTCTCCTTGGTGGTAAAGGCGTTGACCTGTCCGCCGATGGCGTCCATTTCCTGGGCAATTTGGGCGGCCGAGCGGGTTTCGGTTCCCTTAAACACCATGTGTTCAATAAAGTGGGCGGCGCCGTTTTCGGCGGCGCTTTCGTGGCGGGAGCCGGCTCCCACCCAGATGCCCAGAGAGGCCGAGCGCACCCCGGCCATAGGTTCGGTCAGGATGCGCACGCCATTTTGCAGTGTAATCTGTTCTACCAAAGAATTCAGTCCTTTGCGGTTATTATTTCAGGAATTGTTGTACCAGCTGCCCGTCGGACAGACAGGGCACAGGGCCGTTTTTCCGTTTTTGTGCCGTCTCATTTCCTTTTCCGGACAGCAGCACCACAGCGGGACGCTCTGCTCCCTCCAGCGCGGCCTTGGCGGCAGCCGGACGGTCGGGAATGACGGTATATTCCTTGCCGTATTCCGAAATATACCGCCCGATATCGGCACAGATCTCGGACACTTCCTCCGGGCCAGGGTCGTCCTCGGTCAAAATGATCCGATCGGCAAACTGTGCCGCGGCGCGGCCCATACCCTCTCGACGGTCAATTCCTTTTCCACCCGTGCATCCGAATAACACGGTTACCTCCCGGCCGGGATACTCCGTCCGAATGGAGCGCAGAGCAGTTTCCAGGCTCATACCGTTGTGCGCGTAGTCCACGATGACGGTCAACCGTCCGTCAGAGCTTTGGTATTGCTCCATTCGGCCGGGGACAAAGGCCATGCGAAGACCGACCTCCACGCAGTCGACGGGAAGATCGTAACATTCGGCCACAGCCACGGCGGCCAAGGCGTTTTCCACATTGAACAGGCCGGAAGTGGGAAGAGTCAGTTCCCGTTCATAGCGAGGTGTGCGCACATGGAATCGGATAGTTCCGTTCTCCTTGCGCAGGTTGCTGCCGTACACAGCGGCGGAGGGATCCTTACAGGAAAAGGTGATCACACTGGAACAGGCGGATGCAGCCGCAGCGATTCGCTCGGCCTGCTCGCAGTCCAGATTGATGCAGGCAGTTTTCGCCTGACGGAAAATCAGCAGTTTGGAGGCAAAATAGTCCTCCGGATCGGGGTGTTCAATGGGGGAAATGTGATCCTCCCCGATGTTCAGAAATACCGCGCAGGCCAAATCCACCCCGATGACGCGACCGTATTTCAAAGCCTGACTGGAGACTTCCATGGTCAAATATCCGGCATCCACAGAAACGGCGTTGCACAGATGGCGCTGCAGGTCCAGCGGTTCGGGGGTGGTCAGTCTGGACGGACGGCGCTCCACGCCGTCGTCGGTGACGATAGTGGACAAAAGGGCACTTTCCCGGCGGCTTTGTGCGGCCAGATAGCAATCCAGAATGGATTTAATATAATAAGCAGTGGTGGTTTTTCCCTTGGTGCCGGTCAGACCGGTGATCTGCAGCTTGCCGGAGGGATGGTGATAGGCCATATCGGCGATCAGACCCATGGCGGTGCGAATGTCCTTTACACGGATGCAGGGCAGCGGAACTTCAGGATAAGGAACCTCGCTGATGTAGGCAAAGGCACCCTTGTGCATAGCGTCGGTCAGATAATCTGCCTTGAAGCGGGCACCCTTGCACACGAAAAGGGTTTCGGGAATGACCATTTGGGAATCGCAGGATACCAATGCCACCGTCCGGGTCAGGTCGATGGAAACAGGGGCATCCTCCGCCAACAGGTTATGGCGGATCAACAGCTGATAATAGTCGCCCAGAGGGCGGCGTTTCCGGTCGGTCACATGGTTCACCACCTTGTTGTGGATAATTTTGCGGAAGTTATACCATACGAAGACGCTTGCCGCAGGTTAAAATGGATCGCTCCACCAGAACCTCCAGCGCGTCGATATAGAAGTCGGGCAATCCGTGGTATACACGGTAGACCGAAAGCTCGGTGCAGCCCAGAATGGCGGCGTCGCAATTCAGGGCGCGCAGAGCGCGGTCAATGGCGGCAAATTTTTCGCGGCTGCCCTTTTCGCCCTTTTTGATTTCATCATAAATGATGGACATAACCAGCTTTTGGGTGGCATCATCGGGGGCGACCCCCTCGAAACCCTGCGCGGCACATTCTTTTTGATAGGTTCCGGTCTGAATGGTGCCGTCGGTGGCCAGAATGCCCACCCGCTTACAGCCCCGTTTGGCCAGAGCCTTGCAGGTTTCCCGTACCATGTGGATGACAGGTACCTTCAGTTGACTCTGCAACGTATCCACGAAATAGTGAGACGTGTTGCAGGGGATGGCAATGGCGGAGCAGCCGTTGCGCTCCAGAAGCTGAGCATCTTCCAGCAGGCGGCGGTAAACCTGCTCGCCGTTTCCGGACAGAATGGCCGCGGTGCGGTCGGGCATCTCGGTGTCGCTGAGGATCAGGGTAGGCAAATGCTCCTGATCCCGCTCGGCGTCGGTGCGGTCCAGAATACGCTGATAGAAAATCTGAGTGGCCTGAGGGCCCATACCGCCCAGAATGCCCAGACGGGGTTTGGTTTCAGCCATAGCGAATCTCCTTATTCCGGGCGCTTGTAGTATTTGTGGAACTTGTAAT
>JAZOBG010000117.1:0-3205 GCA_045595865.1 Oscillospiraceae bacterium | reverse complement strand
GCGTACGATGATGTCAGGAGCGTTGAGCTGGATCAGTCTCTTCAGACGGTTGTTGCGGTTGATGACGCGGCGGTACAGGTCGTTCAGGTCGGAGGTGGCGAAACGGCCGCCATCCAGCTGGACCATGGGACGAATTTCGGGGGGAATGACAGGCAGAACGTCGATGACCATCCACTCGGGCTTGTTGCCGGACAGGCGGAATGCATCCACCACTTCCAGACGCTTGACAATGCGGGCCTTTTTCTGACCGGTGGCATCCTTCAGTTCGGCGCGCAGCTGCTCAGACAGTTCCTCCAGGTCGATATCGGCCAGCAGTTTCTTAACTGCCTCGGCGCCCATACCGGCCTCAAAATCATCCTCGTACTTTTCGCGCATATCGCGGTATTCCTTCTCGGACAGAATCTGATTCTTGGCCAGAGGAGAGAAACCGGGATCAGTAACAATATAGCTGGCGAAGTACAGAACCTTCTCCAGAATGCGGGGGCTGATATCCAGCAGCAGACCCATACGGGAGGGAATGCCCTTGAAATACCAGATGTGGGAAACAGGGGCGGCCAGTTCAATGTGACCCATGCGCTCACGGCGCACCTTGGCCTTGGTGACCTCGACACCGCAGCGATCGCAGATCTTGCCCTTGTAACGGATCTTCTTATACTTGCCGCAGTGACACTCCCAGTCCTTGGTGGGGCCAAAGATCTTTTCACAGAACAGGCCGTCACGCTCGGGCTTCAGGGTGCGGTAGTTGATGGTTTCAGGCTTTTTGACCTCGCCAAAAGACCATTCACGGATCTGTTCCGGGGAGGCAATGCCAATCTTAATAGCGTCAAATTCAGCGTAACTCATATTTGCATCCTCCCTTTCTTATTCTTCATCCTCGATAGCCATCAGATCTTCATCGTTCGGCTCATCGAATTCTACGGCCAGATCATCATCGTCGCTTTCGGCCTTAAAGGTGTAGCCAGCTTCGGAGAACTCGGAATCAGAGGCATAGGCGCCGCTGAAGAAATCGTCATCCTCACGGAAGCGAACAGGCTGGTACTCGTCCTCTTCGTCGTCCTTCAGCTCGATCTCGTTGCCGTTGCTGTCCAGAACCTTCATATCCAGACACAGAGCCTGCAGCTCCTTGACCAGAACCTTGAAGGACTCGGGCACGCCGGGCTTGGGTACGTTGTGGCCCTTGACGATGGACTCGTAAGTGCGCACACGGCCGGCCACGTCGTCGGACTTGACGGTCAGGATCTCCTGCAGAGTGTAAGCAGCGCCGTAAGCCTCCAGAGCCCAGACTTCCATCTCACCGAAACGCTGGCCGCCGAACTGGGCCTTACCGCCCAGAGGCTGCTGGGTAACCAAGCTGTAGGGGCCGGTGGAACGGGCATGGATCTTATCGTCGACCAGATGGTGCAGCTTCAGGAAGTAAACGTAACCGACGGTGACGCGGTTGTCGAACTTCTCACCGGTGCGGCCGTCATACAGCCAACTCTTGCCGTCTTCGGCCAGACCGGCCATCTGCAGAGTCTCGGCAATGTCCTTTTCGTCTGCGCCGTTGAAGATGGGGGTGGCCACCTTCCAGCCCAGAGCCTGAGCCGCATAGCCCAGATGGACTTCCAGAACCTGACCGATGTTCATACGGGAAGGCACGCCCAGGGGGTTCAGCACGATATCCAGAGGAGTGCCGTCGGGCAGGAAGGGCATATCCTCCTGCGGCAGGATGCGGGAGACGACGCCCTTGTTGCCGTGACGGCCGGCCATCTTGTCGCCCACAGAGATCTTGCGCTTCTGTGCAATGTAAACACGGACCACCTGATTGACACCGGGGCCGAGTTCGTCGCCGTTTTCACGGGTGAAGACCTTGACGTCCACGATGATGCCGCTCTCGCCGTGAGGCACCTTCAGGGAGGTGTCACGCACTTCGCGGGCCTTCTCACCGAAGATGGCACGCAGCAGGCGCTCCTCGGCAGTCAGATCGGTCTCACCCTTGGGGGTGACCTTACCGACCAGAATATCGCCGGCACGGACCTCGGCGCCTACGCGGATAATGCCGCGCTCGTCCAGATCCTTCAGGGCGTCCTCGCCCACGTTGGGAATGTCGCGGGTGATCTCCTCGGGGCCCAGCTTGGTGTCGCGGGCTTCGGTCTCATACTCCTCAATGTGGATGGAGGTAAAGACGTCTTCCTTGACCATACGCTCGTTGAGCAGGATGGCGTCCTCGTAGTTGTAACCTTCCCATGTCATGAAGCCCATCAGGATGTTCTTACCCAGAGCGATCTCACCGTTGCTGGTAGAGTGACCGTCGGCAATGACTTCACCCTTCTTGACGCGCTGACCCACGTTGACGATGGGACGCTGGTTGATGCAGGTGGTGTGGTTGGAGCGCAGGAACTTGATCAGCTTGTAATCCTTGACTTCGCCGCTGTCCATACGCAGGGTAATGCTCTCAGCGGAAACACGGGTGATCTCGCCGTCGTCATCAGCCAGAACGGCAACGCCGGAGTCCACGCAGTTCTTGTGCTCCTGACCGGTGGCCACGATGGGGGCCTGAGTGGTCAGCAGGGGCACGGCCTGACGCTGCATGTTTGCACCCATCAGAGCACGGTTTGCGTCGTCGTTCTCCAGGAAGGGGATCATGGCGGTAGCCACCGAGACCATCATCTTGGGAGAAACGTCGATATAGTCCACCTGCTCACGGTCCACGTCCAGAATCTCGCTGCGGTGACGGCAGGTAATACGGGCGTTGACCAGGCAGCCGTTCTCGTCCACGGGTTCGGTGGCCTGCGCGACGATGAACTCGTCTTCCACGTCGGCAGTCATATACTCGACTTCGTCGGTCAGCTTGCCGGTGGCCTTGTCCACCTTGCGGTAGGGGGCCTCAATAAAGCCGTAGCGGTTGATGCGTGCGAAGGATGCCAGATAGGAAATCAGACCGATGTTGGGACCTTCGGGAGTCTCAATGGGGCACAGACGGCCATAGTGGCTGTAGTGAACGTCACGCACTTCGAAGGAGGCGCGGTCACGGCTCAGACCGCCGGGGCCCAGAGCGGACATACGGCGCTTATGAGTCAATTCAGCCAGGGGGTTGGTCTGGTCCATGAACTGAGACAGGGGGCTGGAACCGAAGAATTCCTTGATGGCAGCAGTCACGGGTCGGATGTTGATCAGGGACTGGGGCGTGACGATGTCCAGATCCTGAATGGTCATACGCTCACGG
>JAZOBG010000116.1:0-22174 GCA_045595865.1 Oscillospiraceae bacterium | reverse complement strand
GTATTTCAAGGATGATGACGCACGGCTGTCTTTTTTGATGGGCAATTACATTACCATGACGAACCTTTCGCCCAGAGAATTGGATCGTATAGTGGATCTGCGTGTTTCTCCCATTAATATTTCGGTTCATACAACTGATCCAGATCTGCGTGTGATGATGCTTGATCATCGAAATGCAGGACAAATCATGAGCATTATGGAGCGCTTTGCGAATGCCCATATAACCATGAACTGTCAGATCGTGGCTTGTCCGGATATCAACGACGGAGTTCAGCTGCGAAAGTCCATGGAGGATTTGGAGGGCTTGTATCCCTATGTGAAGAGCGTTTCCATCGTTCCGGTTGGACTAACCTGTCATCGTGAAGGATTATATCCCCTTCAGCCCTATGACAAGCCTGCAGCAGCTGCTGTCGTGGATATGGTAGAGGCTTTTGCACAGAAGTGTCTTGAGAAGCACGGAAGCCGAATTTTCTGGTGCTCCGATGAATTTTATCTGCGTGCAGAGCGAGCCATTGCGGATGATGCGTATTTTGAAGACTATACACAGTTGGAAAACGGTGTTGGTATGCTACGACTTCTGCGCACAGAGTTTGATTCCGCCCTGCGTCTTGCGGACTCCGTGGAATCGGTACGTCCGTTCTCTACGGCCTGTGGTGTGGATGCTGCTCCATGGATCCGGGAAATCGTTGACAAGGCAGCGGAGAAATGCCATACTAAGGGGAATGTTTATCCGATTGTCAATCATTTCCTGGGAGAATCGATTACTGTATCCGGTCTCGTGACCGGCAGTGATCTGATTGCGCAGCTGAAGGGCAGAGATCTTGGGGAGCGATTGCTGATCCCCATCAACATGCTGCGCCACGGTGAAGATGTTTTCCTGGATGATGTTACTTTGTCAGATGTGGCACGGGAACTGAATGTGGAAGTAGTGACCGTCGATCAGGACGGCTTCGACCTGTGCGACGCGATTTTCGATATTCGAAAAGGAGGTCTGTAAGATATGGCAAAGCCTCTTGTAGCCATTGTGGGCCGCCCCAACGTGGGTAAGTCCATGCTGTTTAACCGTTTGTGCGGTCAGCGTTTGTCCATCGTGGAGGACACGCCCGGTGTGACCCGTGATCGTTTGTACGCCGAGGCGGAGTGGTGCGGCCGGACCTTTGACATTGTGGATACCGGCGGTATTGAGCCTGGTACCGACAGTGAGATTTTGCTGTTTATGCGCCACCAGGCTGAGATTGCAATCGATCACGCCGATGTGATCGTTTTTGTATGTGACATCAAGACCGGTGTTACTGCAGCCGATCATGAAGTGGCCAATATGCTGCTGCGCTCCCGTAAACCGGTTGTACTTGCAGTGAATAAGATGGACCGCATCGGAGCCGATGACCCTGAGATTTACGAATTTTATAATCTGGGTCTTGGTGATCCCTTTGCGCTGTCTGCTGTTCACGGCCATGGCACCGGCGACCTGCTGGACGAGTGTATGAAGTACTTCCCACCCGAAGAGGAAGAGGAAGAACAGGATGATTTGATCAAGGTCGCTATCATTGGCAAGCCTAACGTGGGTAAATCCAGTCTGGTGAATAAAATCCTTGGCGAGGAACGCGTTATCGTTTCCAACATGGCCGGTACGACCCGTGATGCGGTTGACAGCTATTTTGAAAATGAAAAGGGCAAGTATCTGCTGATTGATACTGCCGGTATGCGCAAAAAGTCCAAAGTGGATGACCGTATTGAAAAGTTTTCCGTTCTTCGTGCCACCATGGCCATCGAACGAGCCGATGTATGCCTGATCATGATCGATGCCAACGAGGGTGTCACCGAGCAGGATACCAAGGTAGCCGGTCTGGCGCACGAAGCAGGAAAAGCCTGCATTATCGTGGTCAATAAGTGGGATTCTATTGAGAAAGACGACAAGACCATGGACCGTATGCGGGAAGATGTTCGCCGCGACCTGTCTTATATGACCTATGCCCCCGTTCTGTTTATTTCCGCACTGACAGGTCAGCGTGTGGAGCGTCTGTTTGAACTGATCAACTATGTCAACGATCAGGCATCCATGCGTATTACAACCGGTATGCTGAATTCTGTTCTGGCCGATGCTACTGCTCGTGTGCAGCCTCCGACGGACAAGGGGCGCCGTTTGAAGATTTATTATATGACCCAGGTTGGCATCAAACCGCCTCATTTTGTGATTTTCTGTAATGATGCCCGACTGTTCCATTTTTCTTATCAGCGTTATATTGAAAATCAGATTCGAAATACTTTTGGTTTGGAGGGTACGCCGGTACGGTTGACCATCCGTCAAAAGGGAGATAATGAATAATGGAACGAATCTACGATATTACCTGTTGGCTGGAAAAAGCATACGGAATGGAAAAATACCTTCAGATTTGTTTTGGTGCTGTGCTGTTGACTGCCGTGGTTTCGTACCTTCTGGGGTGTTTTAACGGTGCGCTGATTGCGTCTAAGTTAATTTTGCATGACGATGTGCGGAACCATGGAAGTGGAAACGCGGGTTTAACGAATTTCCACAGAACGTTTGGCGGAAAGATGGCTGCTGTTGTCATTCTGTGTGACGCCCTGAAGGCGATTCTTTCCGTTTTGTTTGGTTTTTGGGTTTTTGGACACTTGATTGGCCGTGGGTCGGAGTATATGATTGCAATCGGAAAACTATGGGGTGGTCTGTTTTGCTTACTCGGTCACAGTTTTCCGTGTATGTTCCGGTTTAAAGGCGGAAAGGGTGTTCTTTCCGGAGGAGT
The DNA here is from genome assembly GCA_045595865.1 of Oscillospiraceae bacterium. Taxonomy (GTDB): domain Bacteria; phylum Bacillota; class Clostridia; order Oscillospirales; family Oscillospiraceae; genus JAJPXI01. The sequence continues at coordinate 19,412 of JAZOBG010000116.1, read as the reverse complement.
CATTGCATTTATGATGGACTGGCGCATTGGCTTGATCGCGTTTGGAGGCTTTCTCGTACTTGTTTTTCTGACTCGTTGGGTTTCCCTGGGGTCTATTTGGGGTGGTGGATGTTTCCCCTTTGCTGTTGCATTGTTCTATCAGGATGTTTTTTTGACTGTATTGGCCCTGCTTTGCGGCGGATTGCTTGTTGTCAAGCACCATGCCAATATCAAACGGATTTTGAAAGGGACAGAATCTAAGTTTTCATTCCATCGCAAAAAGGAGGTAGAGCAATGAAGGTTTCCGTTGTCGGCAGCGGTGGCTGGGGTACTGCGTTGGCGCTTGTGCTGCTTGAAAACGGCAGCGAAGTGTCCATGTGGTCCTATACGCAGGAAGAGTGCGATGTTTTGAAGCAAACGGGTGAAAATCCCATGCTGAAAGGGGTGCCTCTGCCTGCAGAACTGAATTTGACGACCGATCTTGCGTGCGTAAGAGGCTGTAAAGTGGTTGTTCTTGCCACTCCTTCATTTGCAGTGCGTGCAACCGCTCGAAAGATGGCACCTTTGCTGGACCCCGGCACGGCGGTGGTTCTTGTTTCCAAGGGCATTGAGAAAGATACTTCTTTGACCCTAACTCAGGTTGTTGAGCAGGAAGTTGGTTCGCAGTGTTCCGTTGTTGCTTTGTGTGGCCCCTCTCATGCAGAGGAAGTCGGCAGGGGTGTTCCAACTGCGGTGGTGTCTGCATCTGCAGATCAGTGTGCAGCCGAACTTGTGCAGGATTTATTTATGAATGAGCGATTTCGAGTTTATGCGTCGGACGATGTGATCGGCGTTGAAATGGGTGCTGCACTGAAGAATGTCATTGCACTTTGTGCCGGATGTGTTGACGGCATGGGATATGGCGATAATACGAAAGCTATGCTGATGACGCGCGGATTGACTGAAATCGCTCGCCTTATTGTTGCAATGGGAGGAAAGAGTGAAACGGTTGCCGGCCTGACCGGTGTGGGGGATTTGATTGTAACCTGTTGCTCCATGCACTCACGCAATCGCCGCTGTGGGATTATGATCGGCCAGGGAACTCCGGTTGAGCAAGCTTTGAAGGCTGCCGGCGGTGTTGTGGAAGGTTATTTTGCCGCCGCGAACGCAAAGAGTCTTGCAGACAAGATTGGTGTAGATATGCCGATTGCACAGGCTGCGTATGAAGTCTTGTATGAAAATAAAGATCCGCGCGTAGTGATTCTTGAACTAATGACCCGGGAAAAGAAACACGAATCGGAGCAAAGCTGGGTCAATACCTGATATGGAATCGAAAAAGCGTGCCGTTAATCGGCACGCTTTTTTTGCGTCTTGTGGCAGTTACAAGGTAGGTTCTTTGCCGAGGGTGGGTCCAACCGTTTTCCATTATAATTAAAGCGTGAGCCATGGCAAGGGCAGTCCCAGGAAAGCTCTGCTTGATTCCAGGTCAGCTGACAGCCCATGTGCGGGCAGCGGGGGGATACGAAATAGTATGTGCCGTCCTCCCGATGAAAAACACCTGTTTTGCGGCCGTTCCACTGTACGATGCCTCCGTGGCCGGGCGGTATATGGTGAAGTTTTGCTCTTGGAACAAAGAAAATCTGCTTGGCAAGGTTTCCGGAGCTGATCAAGCCATTGTGCAGAATGCGGCCCATTGCTTTTATCCCGGGGAAACGATGCGGGGTGAATAGGGAAGAAAATGTGTTGCTACGGCCGAAAATAGAATCTGTCAAAATTTCTGCTGCGACCATGGCGGATGAAATTCCCCATTTTTGAAATCCTGTAGCCACATGCACTTGTGCGCGACCGTGTTTGAAACTGCCGATATAGGGAATTTGTTCAGCCGGAATGCAGTCTTCGGTTGACCATTGAGCTGTGGGCTTACATTCCGGATACCAATGCTGTGCACAAAGTTGAAGTGTATCGTATCCGTTCTGAATTGGGGTGTGTCCTGTGCGATGAGAAAATCCGCCAAGGATTACTTGCTCGTTCCAAGGGCGGAATGTAATGCCGTTATTTTCTGCGTCGATATACATATCTTTCATACGCGGTACATTGGTAATGGATAAGGCATATGAGCGCTCTTGATGCATTCTTGAAAAGAACAAGCCCGGGAAAAGGAAAAAGGGATACCGTGTAGCGATGACAATGTGCTTTGCAATTACAACAGCACGATCGGTAATGACCTTATTGTCAGAAATTTTTGTCACAGTGCTGTTTTTATATACACGAAGGTGGGGGAGAAGTGCATATAGAAATTTCAGTGGATGAAAAACAGCCTGGTTTTCAATCTTGATTGCAGAAGAAACTGGGAATGGAAGTTGTGTATCGGTTGTGATATGCAAGGATTCACCGATAGCAGTCAAGGCATCTTTTTCCTTTTGGATATTTGAAGAAGCGGAGCGAGCATAAAGAAAACAATCAACCCTCTGAAAATCACAGGGAATATTTTCTGAATGGATCAAGTCGGAATAATGTTCAATTGCAGACTGGTTGGCACGAAAGTATAGTTTCGCCAATTCAATTCCGTGTGATGTGATCAGGTTTGAATAAATGAAACCGTGCAGTGCAGTGATTTTGGCGGTGGTTAGTGCGGTTGCGCCTTGACCGGGTGTGCCTGAATCCAATACGACAACGTCCAAGCCTTGCTTCTGTAGTTTCCAAGCGGTTAACACTCCGGTCAAGCCGGCACCTACAACGACCGCATCGCATTTTACATCAGAATGCATAGCGGGAAATTTGTCAGAAATTAAAGCAGTTTTTTGCCAAAGTGACTGATGTTCCATTTTGATTCACCTCGCAAATAGTATGTCCATTTTAACTCAAAAGACAGCGGTCTAAAAACGGACAACCATTCATAGGATAGGACATACAAAAGATGAAGGAGGAGAGCGGATGGAACGGTTGCTTCCGTTTGAACAAGCTGCAGAACTTCTTCCTTTTGCTCTGCGGCAGCAGGTGCTTGCCATCCCGCGTGCAGAACAAGTGATTGTTGAAGAAATTAGACTGCGAGTTGGTTACCCGATATCGCTGACATTGCCTGAAAGAGAGATGTTTTTACCAGGGGGTACGGTTGTTGCTTCAAAGGATTTGTATTCCGTACTTGAAATTGCAACAAAATCATCTGCGCATACTGCTCTGGAACGTGTGCGTCAGGGGTTTGTAACGGTGCGTGGCGGACATCGTCTGGGACTGTGTGGCAGTTTAGTATGCAAAGACGGGTACATTCATAATATGAGATACATTTCATCCTTGAATATTCGAATAGCAAGACAGATTCCTGGGATCGGAAATGAACTTCTACATGCGATCCGCACTGAAAATGGTATTCCGTCGGTGCTTGTGATCGCACCGCCTGGCGCAGGAAAAACGACCTTGCTGCGTGATTTGATTCGTGGCTTATCATCCGGAACGAGTGGAATGCCGCTCAGAGTTGGGGTTGTAGATGAACGCAGTGAATTGGGGGCAATGTGGGATGGGGTGCCTCAATTGGATCTTGGACCACATACAGATGTTTTGGACGGATGTAATAAGGCGGAGGGACTTATGATTCTTCTGCGCGGAATGAACCCGCAAGTTCTCGCAGTGGATGAAATTACAGCTCCGGGAGACATTGATGCGTTGCAGGCGGCTGCCGGGTGCGGTATTTCACTTCTTGCGACGGCACATGGAAGGGCGGTAGAGGATTTACGCACAAAACAACTCTTCAAGACGATCTTACAAAATAACATTTTTCAACGTCTGCTTTGGATCGAAATGGTCGGTGGTGTTCGCAAGTATCGTTTGGAGGAAATCGTATGCTGAAAATCCTTGGGGTGCTTATGCTTCTGTGCGGTGGTGCGGGAATTGGGACGCTGCAGGTACAGCAAATGAATAAGCGTATCAAAACGCTTCGGTCATTGATTTGTGCATTAGAGATTATGGAGCGCGAGTTGTCTTTTCGGATGCCGTTGTTGGAGGAAATGATTTTCACGGCAGGCCGGTCATCGGAGGAGCCAACCAAAAGTTTCCTGCTTATGTGTGGAAATGAAATGAAAAATAACCCAGATAATTTATTTTATGAAATCTGGGATCGGGCGGCGCAAGAGCATCTTACATCTCTGGAGAAAGGCGATTTTGAACCCGTTTCAGTTTTGGGCAGCGTTCTGGGGCGGTACGACGATGATGCACAAAGAAAGGCTATTATGCAGGCTCACGGAACTTTGACGAAGGAACTTACAATTGCACAAGAAGAACGATGCAGTCGCGGTAAAGTTTGCAAAGCATTGGGGACAACAGTCGGAGCATTTTTGGCAATTCTGCTGCTGTAACAGAGGGAACTCGGATGGATGTTGATTTAATTTTCAAAATTGCCGCCATTGGCATTCTTGTTTCGGTATTGAATCAAGTACTTGCCCGCTCCGGGCGGGACGAGCAAGCGACGATGACGACCCTCGCGGGGTTAGTTGTTGTACTTATGATGGTCGTGCAGGAAATTTCAAATTTATTTGAAATGGTGAAAAATCTGTTTGGACTATGAAATATGGAAAGTATAATGCAGATTGCGGCTGTCGCGGTCGTTGCGGCATTATGTGCCGTAGTTGTGAAAAAATTAGCGCCGGAAATCGGAACAATGATTGGGTTGCTGGCGGGGACGATGATTCTATTTCTGTCTTATCCGGCGCTGAAAAGCATAAAAGAACTGATGAAAACATTGTCCGAAACGGCAGAGCTTGTGCCGGCAGTATTGAATCCGGTGGTCAAAACAGTGGGAATTTCAATTGTTACAAAATTAGCCGCAGAGATATGCAAAGACGCCAAAGAGGGGGGGATAGCAGCATTTCTGGAAACAGCAGGTGCAGCGTTGGCACTTGTTGTGTGTGCTCCGTTGATCGAAGCGGTTATAGAACTGATTGGAGAGATGCTGTAAAGCGAATCGGCCTAACACTAATTCTGTTTTCAATCCTTTTGACTGGACAAGCATCAGCGATGAGTGGGGAGGAAATTCTTAACTCTCAAATGGATGCGTTGGGATTGGATGACTTAAGAGAGGCTGCACAGGAATATGCACCCGACTTCAACTGGAGTGAGATACCTGATTTAAATAACGGGTTAAGATATTTGCTGGAAGAAGGCAGTAGGTCGTTCCGTGGAACGTTGAAAAGTGCAATGCGAAGCAGTGTTCTTCTTCTTGTGGTCATGCTGTTTAGTGGAATTGCGGAAGGGATGATTAGTTCGGAGACCGGGAAGGGTCAATTTGCAATTTTTGTTGCGTCATCTCTTGCTGTTACGTCTGTTGCGGTGTCAGATGCATCGACATTGATTGGATTGGGAAATGAAATGATCGGTGATATAGAGGCGTTTACGAAAGTCCTTCTTCCGACAATGGCTGCCGTGACCGCTGCATCAGGTTCTCCGGCGGGTGCTGCAGCAAAACAATTGGCGGCAATGCTCTTTTCTGATGTACTAATTTCATTGATCAACCGTTTTTTGCTGCCGATCGTTTATGCATATATTGTTGCCTGTACTGCTTATGCGGCATTAGGGAACGAAGGATTGAAACGAATTGCCGGCACATTAAAATGGATTGTTACTTCTGCTTTGACGATGCTTTTGATTGCTTTTGTGGGATACTTGTCGGTCAGCGGTGTGATTGCGGGGACAACCGATGCGCTCACATTGAAGGCGACGAAATTTACAGTATCCAGCGTTGTGCCTGTTGTTGGTGGAATTCTTTCAGATGCTGCGGATGCCGTTCTTGCTGGAGCTGGAATGCTGAAAAATTCGGTGGGAATATTTGGGATGTTGGTTGTGCTTGGTATGAGCGTTGTGCCATTTTTACAGCTTGGGATCCATTATCTTGCCTATAAGATGACGGCGACACTTTCGGCAACAGTTGCAAATTCACGTATTTCAGGATTGATAGAAGGGATCAGCGGTGCATTTGGACTTGTGTTGGGTATGTGTGGAGCGTGTGCGCTGCTTTTACTGATCTCAATGATTTCGGCGATCAAGGTTACAAGTATATGATGGATTTTGTGCGGAATTGGTTAATTGGGATAACTGCGTCAGCGATCATTCTGTCACTTGCGGATAATTTGATGCCGGATGGGTCAGTGAAACGGATTGGGAAATTGGCTGGTGGGCTTTTGCTGATACTTGCAATTCTTAAGCCGGTATTGAGTCTGGACTATGAAATTCTGGCCGGAACACTGGCAAATTATCGATATGAAGTGCAGGAGTACAGTACATCACTGGAAATTGAGAATGAAAGGCTTAAGAAAATAATCATAGAGGATCGGACAGGCGCATATATTCATGACAGGGCGGTTGAGCTCGGGATCAACTGCACGGTTTCTGTACAGTGTTGTATAAACGAAAATGAGCAGCTTTATCCTGCATCTGTCACAGTATATGGAGAGATGACACAGGGGCAAATAGAGGAACTTATGCGAATCATTGAGGCAGAAATTGCAATTCCTTCTGAAATGCAGCGATACGAAAGGAAAACAGAGTCGTGAAGGAGAAAATAAAACTGAACCTCGACTGGAAGATGTTGACCCGACAGTTCGGAAGATACAAATATGTGCTTCTTGTGATCGGAATCGGTGTTTTGCTGCTGCTTGTTCCAACGTCGACTTCAAAAGTAAGCAGTTCCGAGTCTACGATAAATACAGAAGAAGATTTCTCCGTTGAAGCATTGGAAGAAAAGCTGGAACATATTCTGGCTCAAATTGATGGGGCGGGCCAGGTGGACGTTATGCTAACCGTTGAAAGCGGAATGAAGAGAATCTTTGCGCAGGACGGGCGAATGGAGCAGGAAAGCGACTCCATGCAAAAGGAGAGTGAAACGGTTGTAATTTCAAGCGGGTCGGGTACTCAGGAAACAGTGCTTGTGCAGCAAGTTTATCCTCGATTTCAGGGAGCATTGGTTGTTGCGGAGGGCGGAGGTAATCCGACGGTACGATTGAATTTAACAGAAGCGGTGGCTGCGTTGACCGGATTGGGAGCAGACAAAATATCTGTTTGTAAAGGAAAGTGAGGAGTCAGTATGAAAACCTGGAAACGCAATATGGTGGTTGCTTTGATCATGCTGTTTGTGTGTGCAGCGGTCTACCTGAATTGGTCCTACGGGCAGGAGGTGGAGGAGGGGGCAGAAGCTGCAGACGGAAAGCTGCTTGGAGAAGCGACGCTGGTGGATGGAAGCAATACAGATCCGCTGCTTGATGTATCCTCAGAAGGCACCGCACCTGAAAATCAGGCAAATGAAACCGGGTATTTTGCCACGGCACGTTTAAATCGGCAGCAGGCGAGGGATTCCGCACTTTCATTGCTTCAGGATGCAGCAGGGGATGATGGTGCAAATCAAGCGATGAAAGACGAAGCAAATGCGAGCATTCAGACAATGGCTGCAAACACAATGTCTGAAGCGCAGATTGAGAATCTGGTCATTGCAAAAGGGTATTCTGAGTGTATTTGCTTTATTGATGATACCGGTGCAAGTGTCGTAGTCGCGGCTACTGAAAATGGTTTGACCGATGCTGATACAGCCCGAATTATGGAAATTGTAATCGAGGAGACCGGACTGCCTGCTTCGCAGATCAAAATAATTGAAGCAGAACCATAATGTAAACTCTCTCTTGTATTTTTCCTTTTTTGTGGTAAAATGATTAGGAACCTATATCACAGAAAAGGAGCGTGAGCGTTATGGGTGAAGGAAAAGAATACATTTCCCGTCCCGACGAGATGGGGAACATCCATATATCGGAAGAAGTTCTTGCGGTGATTGCTGCTGCAGCAACGACGGAGGTTGAAGGTGTCAGCAGTTTGGCCGGTGGCCTATCCGGGGAACTGTCTGAACTGGTTGCAGGCAAGAAACTGAACCGCGGTATTGACATCAAGGTAAACGAGGAGTCTCTTACGATTCGCGTTGCCGTTCTGGTTAAGTACGGATATGTGATTCCTGAAGTCGGTCGTGCAGTTCAGGATGCCGTCGCGAGCGCCGTGGAGAATACGACCGGGCTGAACGTTGAATCGGTCAATGTTCATGTTGCAGGCGTTGCATTTCCGAAGTAAAGACTGTAAAAAACATTGAGCTGCAAAATCTGCTCAATGTTTTTTTGTGTCTGATTTAATTTCCAATACGATTGCAGGAAAATTCCCCGATAATGTGAATTCGGGGTTTATTTTTTTGAAAAAACAATGTATAATAATTCAAATATAAAAAATGTTGCATATATAATGCAACATTGGACTTGGGGGAACGGACATGACCAGAACTAACGCCCGAGAAATCGCGATCCATTTTACATTTGAGTTGAGTTTTTCCAATTTGTCTGCCGATGAGCTGTTGAATGAGTTTTTCAATCGGGAGTATTTTGCTCTTTTGGGGGAAGAAGAACCGCTTTATGCAGAATTCCCGAATGAAAAACAGCGTGTGTATATCTGCAGCTTGGTGCGCGGCGCATTTGAACACGGGGCTGAACTGGATGGGTATATTGAAAAATATGCCGTGGGCTGGAAGTTTTCCCGTATTGGCCGGGTTGCGGCTGCCATCATGCGCGTAGCAATGTATGAGATCCTCTACATGCCTGATGTTCCCAATGCTGCGGCAATTAACGACGCTGTTGAAATTGCAAAGAGCTATGAAGGTGAGGATACCGTGAAATTCATCAACGGTATTCTGGGTTCCTTTGTGCGCGGAGAACATATTCCTGATCCTGCAACACCCGTATCCGCGGAGGATTTTTGATATGCCGGCTTGCTTGGGAATTGACACAAGCAATTACACTACTTCGGTAGCTGTATTCGACGGAGTTGACGGCAAAAACTGCGGTAAGTTACTGGATGTTCCGGAAGGAGCATTGGGGCTGCGCCAAAGTGATGCGTTGTTTCAGCATATTAAGCGTTTGCCTGAAATGTTTTCAGCGCTTCGTCGGGATGGGGCGCTTGAGGACATTGTCGCTGTTGGAGTCAGCACTCGTCCGAGGGCAGTGGAAGGCTCATATATGCCGTGCTTTTTACCAGGGGAGACCGTGGGGCGTTGTTTAGCTGACGCTCTTGGCATCCCCTTTTTTGCCTGTGCGCACCAGGAAGGGCATGTTGCAGCTGCAGCGTGGTCTGCTGGCCGAATGGATCTTCTTGACCGGCCCCATCTTGCGTGGCATTTGTCCGGAGGAACGACGGAATTGCTTTATGTGGAACCGCAGGGGAGTGGGATCTTTGCTGACCGTATCGGCGGGACAAGTGATATTTCTGCAGGGCAGTTGATCGATCGTACGGGAAAGAAGCTTGGCGTTTCATTTCCTGCAGGCAGAACCCTGGACGGACTGACGCTAGGTCGGGAAATTGGATCATATTTCCGTGTAAAAGTGAAGGATTTTTCATTTTCATTATCCGGGGTGGAAAACCAGGTGAATGCAATGGTTGAACGCGGCGAGGAGCAGACACGAATTGCTTGTTTTGTTCTTGACACCATTGCTAATGCTGTATTGTCCGTTACAAAAGAGGCATGGAAAAAATGGCCCGGACTCCCAGTGCTTTGTTCCGGTGGTGTTGCATCCAGTCTTCGTTTGCGAAGCTGGATGAAAGATGCAGTTTTTGCACTGCCAAAGTTTTCAACGGATAACGCGATGGGAACTGCGATTTTGGCTCGCCGTATGTGGATGGAGGAGCATAAATGAACGTGTATTCCGTGACTCAGGTCAACAATTATTTGAAAGATCTGATGGACCGGGACCGCAATCTGGCGGCTATTTTCGTGCGCGGCGAAATATCGAATTACAAAGCATATCCGTCCGGACACCACTATTTTTCTTTGAAAGATGAGGGTGGTGCGATTCGATGTGTGATGTTTCGGCGCGAGGCAGAGTCGCTGCGTTTTCGCCCTCAAAACGGTATGAAAGTGATTGCTTTCGGACGTGTTGCTGTTTTTCCGCGAGACGGACAGTATCAGTTGTATTGTTCTCAGCTGACTGCGGACGGTGTTGGTGATCTGCATATAGCATTTGAGCAGTTGAAGGAAAAACTGCTTAAAGAAGGCTTGTTTGCGCAGGAACATAAAAAAGAAATTCCGGCATTTCCTGATAAAATTCTTTTGGTAACTTCTCCCGCCGGTGCTGCTGTGCGTGATATGCTTCGCATCCTGGATGCACGCTGGCCGCTTGCACAGATTACCGTCCTTCCGGTGAGAGTTCAGGGTGCCGAGGCACCGGATGAAATTGCAGGTGCGATTCGCTGGGCAAACGCTAATTCAGACGCAGACCTGATTATTACAGGTCGTGGTGGAGGTTCAATTGAAGACCTTTGGGCGTTTAACGAGGAAGTTGTTGCGAGAGCCATTTATGAATCGGAAATTCCTGTAATTTCTGCTGTTGGGCATGAGCCGGATGTAACCATTTCGGATTTTGTAGCTGATCTTCGTGCTGCTACTCCATCCAATGCCGCTGAACTTGCTGTGCCGGATCAAAATGACATGTATGTTCGCTTAAATCAGCTGAATTTACGTATGAAGAATGCTGTTGAGCGAAATATCCGTCAAAAGCGTACGATATTGGAGCGATTTGAATCCAGCAGAGCATTGGCTTCGCCGGAGAACAATATTCAGGATCGTCGTATACTGCTGGATTATCAGCAAAGACGTATGATGAGCGGTCTAAATGGTATTCTTTCTGTTTCACAGCGTCGAATGGCTGGACTTGCGGCTTCATTGGATGCACTAAGCCCATTGAAGGTTCTTGGACGGGGATATTCCATTGCCCAAAAAAGCGATGGTACAATTATTTCACGTGTAGAACAGTTGGAGCCAAACACACAATTTTTGCTTCGTCTTTTAAACGGTGAAGCACCATGCCGGGTGGACAGAGAGGAAGAAAAGTATGGCTGAGAAGAAATTGAGCTTCGAACAGGCAATGAAACGGCTGGAAGAGATTGTTTCCGCATTGGAACAGGGAGAGGCCCCGTTAGAGGAGTCTTTGGCTTTGTTCGAAGAAGGCAGCAAGCTTTTACGGCAGTGCACCGTAATGTTGGATAAAGCAGAGCAGAAGGTTACCAAGCTAACCGCATCCGGTGAGGTTGCATTTGATAAGCCGGAGGAATGAGAATGGGGTATCAGAAGGAGTATGATGCTTGCCGAGCTTTGGTCGAGAATCGGTTAAAGGAATTCTTTTCTGAGTCTTGCCCACAGAAGGAACTTCTTGACGCAATGCGGTACAGCTTGTTGGCAGGGGGAAAGCGAATCCGTCCCGTACTGACGATGAAATTTTGTCAGGCTGCCGGAGGAACGATGGAAGATGCGCTGGAGTTTGCCTGTGCTGTGGAAATGCTTCACACCTATTCTTTGATCCATGATGACCTTCCCTGTATGGATAATGATGACTTGCGCAGGGGAAAACCGACTTGTCATAAAGTTTACGGTGAGACGGTTGCTACTCTTGCAGGCGACGCACTTCAGGCAGCTGCGTTCCGAACTGTACTTGCTGCGAAAGGTCCGTGGAATAATTCGGTTGATTCCGGTCCATGGGCAGCGGCGTATTACCTTGCTGATGCTGCATCAGAACAGGGAATGTGCGGTGGACAATATCTTGATACAAAAGACGAGGAGAAACCTCGTACAATTGAAGAATTGAACGTTATTCATGCCGGAAAAACGGGTGCTTTGCTTTGTGCAGCCTGTTTGATGGGCGTGTGTGCCAGCGCCGGAAAACGCAGTGTACTCCCTTGCATGTATGATGCCGCGCGTGAATATGCCGAGCACATCGGTATGGCGTTTCAAATTCAGGATGATATTCTGGACGTGACTGCGACTACAGAAGCACTTGGAAAACCGGTTGGCTCTGACGAAGCAAACCGCAAATCGACGTTTGTCACGCTGTTCGGTGTTGACGCCTGCAGGAAGCTTGTTTTAGAACACACAGAACGTGCGAAAGCAGCTTTGGACGGTGTGTTTACCGACAATGGTTTTCTGTGCTGGTTAGCCGATCGATTGGCTGAACGGGATAATTGATTCAAAATTTTTATGAATTGGAAGGAGGCCGTGATAATGGAAAATTATGAATTGATTGATTTGCACTCGGTCTCCGATGCCGAGGCGGAAGAAATCTGCGCACGCATGCGAACCGATTTGATAGAAAGTGTTTCTAAAACCGGCGGCCATCTTGGTTCTAATTTGGGAATTGTTGAGCTGACTGTTGCGATCCATCGTGTGTTCGATACCGGGAAAGACCGTCTTGTGTTTGATGTCGGTCACCAGTGTTATTGCCATAAAATGCTGACCGGACGAAGCGGAGCAATGGATACTTTGCGTACCTTTGGGGGAATTTCCGGATTTCCCAAACCCAAGGAAAGTACGCATGATGCATTTGTTGCAGGTCATGCCTCCAATTCGGTTTCCGTTGCTCTTGGAATGGCACGTGCTCGAACGATTCGAAAAGAAGATTACAGCGTTCTTGCTCTTTTAGGGGATGGCGCACTTTCCGGCGGACTGGCCTACGAGGGTCTTTCGGATGCCGGTGAAAGCGGAGAGCCTCTGATTGTGATCTTGAATGATAACGGGATGTCAATTACAAAAAGTGTCGGCGGTGTCGCGCAGCATTTGGCGCGTCAGCGCTTGAAGCCTCAGTACCTCAGCTTGAAAAAAGCATACAGAAAGGTAATGAGCGTACTCCCGTTTGGTAAAAAGGTTTACCGCTTTACGCATCGGGTCAAGCGCGCGGTGAAAGATGTACTGCTTTCCTGCAGTATGTTTGAAGATATGGGTTTTTCTTATTTAGGCCCGGTTGACGGGCATGATGTAGGACAGATGACCCATCTGCTTCGGTATGCCAAGCAATTAAAGACCCCTGTTCTGCTTCATGTTCGAACAACCAAAGGAAAAGGATACGAACCTGCGGAACGCAATCCTGACGCATACCATGGTGTCTCACCATTCCGCATCGAAGATGGTTCTTCAATCGGAGCATTGAAGCCAAGCTTTTCTTCCGTTTTTGGTGATGAAATTTGTAATTTGGCGAATAAAGACCCTCGCATTTGCGGTATTACTGCTGCCATGCAGTCCGGAACAGGTCTTGATCGCTTTTCAAAAGAGTTTCCGGATCGTTTTTTCGACGTTGGTATAGCAGAAGGTCATGCAGTTACCATGGCTGCCGGTATGGCAAAACAGGGATTGATTCCCGTTTTTGCTGTATATTCCACTTTTTTGCAGCGCGCATATGATATGCTCTTGCATGATGTATCAATTCAGGGACTCCATGTTGTGTTTGCAGTGGATCGCGCCGGTCTCGTTGGCGAAGACGGAGAGACGCATCACGGTGTTTTTGACCCGGCGTTTCTTGATTCCATTCCCGGAATGACTGTTTTCTGTCCCGCAAGTTTTTCTGAATTGCGGTCTATGCTGCGCCGTGCAGTTTACGAAATCTCCGGTCCTGTTGCGATTCGTTATCCAAGGGGAGGGGAGAGTAACTGGACTGGTGACTTTGCATCAACGGGTTCCGTTTGTCTGCGTGAAGGAACAGACATCACTCTGGTCGGGTACGGAACCATGATTCAAACTCTGTTGGAGACGGCTGAAGGTTTGGAGAAAAAAGGTATTCATGCAGAGGTTGTAAAGTTAAATACAATTACACCGATTGATTTGTCAATTGTACGCGAATCGGCACAGAAGACCGGTCGTCTTCTGATTGCTGAGGACAGTGTAGAGATGAATTGTGTCGGCAGACGAATTGTTTCTGCGCTTGCGGACGAAGGTGCTTTGCCCAAAGTGTTTTCTTTGCAGAATCTTGGCAAGGGATTTGTTCAGCACGGAAGTGTTGCTCAGTTAAGAAAGCAGTGCTCATTGGATGTGGAATCTCTTGTTGTTAAGGCGGAGGAGGTGTGTGCCCGTGGCTAAAAAACGCCTGGATGTTATGATGGTGGAACAGGGTCTGGCGGAAAGTCGTCAGAAGGCACAGGCTACCATTATGTCAGGCTTAGTCTACGTGAATGGACAAAAAGTGGACAAAGCCGGTAATCCGACCGCAGAAGATGCTGAAATCGAAGTACGCGGAAAAGCATTGAAGTATGTTAGTCGTGGCGGGCTGAAGTTGGAAAAAGCCATGGCGACCTTTCCGATTTCTTTGAATAACAAGATTGCGGCTGATATCGGAGCATCTACAGGCGGCTTTACCGACTGTATGCTTCAGAACGGCGCAAGCAAGGTATATGCGGTGGATGTCGGTTATGGTCAGCTTGCATGGAGTTTACGAAATGATCCGCGGGTTGTTTGTCTTGAGCGCACTAACGCACGATATCTGACCACGGAACAGATTCCGGAGCCGCTTGATTTTGCATCGATCGACGTTTCGTTTATTTCTCTGAAGCTGATTCTTCCGACACTTCGTACATTGATGGCAGAAGGCGGGCAGGTTGCCTGCCTTGTAAAGCCTCAGTTTGAGGCCGGTCGTGAAAAGGTGGGCAAAAAAGGGGTCGTGCGTGACCCTGCTGTTCACCTTGAGGTATTGGAACACTTTCTGGAACACGCGGCACAGGCGCAGTTTTATGTGGCCGGGCTGACATATTCTCCCATTCGTGGACCGGAAGGCAACATCGAGTATCTGGGATATTTGACCACCCAGCCCGCACCGGATTGGGTGATGGATCTGAAGGGCCTTGTAGCGGCCTCCCACGGAGAACTGGAGGGTAATTGACCATGCGTATTGTGCTAAGTCCGAATCCTTATCGGGACAGAGGCTTGAAAGCAGCGCAGTCTGCGCAGAAAATTTTGAATCAGTCCGGAATCGAAACGTCAATCTGTCTTCCGTTTGATCTGGATCCGGGCAGCAAAGTAGAATTGCCTAAACATCTGACTTATGAAAAAATGGGCGAGGTATTGCCGGGTTCCGATATGCTGATTTGCTTTGGCGGCGATGGAACCATCCTTCACGCTGCAAAAGACGCAGATGCCTATGGGGTACCCATTCTTGGTGTCAATATGGGCAGCGTTGGGTTCATGGCTGAACTGGAATACGGTGAGCTTTCTCTGTTGAGTAAATTGGCAGAAGGGAAGTTTGAAACGGAATCCCGCATGATGCTGGATGTTTCGGTCATCCGTGAAGGGAAGCAGGTTTTTCACGAAGAAGCGCTGAACGATGCCGCTTTGACCAAAGGTGCGGTTGCCCGCGTTGTGGATCTGAGAATCTCCTGCGATAATATGCCCATGTCGGAATTTTCGGCAGACGGTGTCGTTGTTTCGACTCCGACCGGTTCTACCGGATATTCCATGTCTGCCGGCGGTCCGATCGTAGAGCCAACGGCAGAAAACTTGATTATTACTCCGATTTGCGCTCATGCAATGGATGCAAAGTCTTTTGTGTTAAGTAGTGAGCGTGTTGTGTCCATCCGCTTAGGCCGACTTGTGCGTAAAACCGCCTACCTTTCTGCTGACGGTGGCCGTGCATTCCGTCTTCAGGATGGAGATGTAGTGGAAATCAGAAAGTCAAATAATGTGACAAAACTGGTTCGGATATCCGGCCGTACTTTCTATGAGATCCTGGCGAAAAAATTCGGGAGGACGTGACAAACATGAAAGGAACGCGACAGGCAGAAATTCTGCGCATTATCTCCGAGGTAGAAGTTGAGACTCAGGAACAACTTCTGGATGAACTGGCAAAGCGTGGAATCTACGCAACTCAGGCAACAATTTCCCGTGATATTAAACAGCTCCATCTGATCAAAGAATTGACTAAGCAGGGCGCTTACAAATATGTGGTTTCTGACCGAAAAACCAGCCTGAATTTTGCGGAGCGGCTGCGCACCATTTTCCGCGAGTGTGTTACATCCTTTGATGTCGCTCAGAATATTGTTGTAATCAACACGATGCCCGGTCTGGCTTCTGCAGCAGCTGCTGCACTGGATGGCATGGAAATTACAAGTATGGTTGGCAGCTTGGCCGGTGATGATACAGCAATTCTGATCATGCGCACGAATGAGGCCGCCGAAGAATTCTGTGACAAAATCCATGAAATGCTCAAATGAGGTGAGATGCAGTGCTCTCCTTGCTTCATATTGAAAATATTGCTGTCATCGAACAGGCTGAAATCCGGTTCGATGACGGCTTTAACGTCCTTACGGGCGAGACGGGTGCCGGTAAATCCATTGTGATTGACGCGATCGGAGCTGTTTTGGGTGAACGTACAAGCCGCGATCTGATCCGAACCGGTGCGCGCTCCGCCAGAGTAGAGGCTGTTTTTTCCGACCTGCCTGCGTTGCCCTGGTTTGAAGAATACGGAGTTGGCCCGGATGAAAACGGCGAGCTTTTGCTTCAGCGCGAGCTTCATCCGGACGGAAAAAACATTTGCCGTGTGGGAGGGAGACTCCTGACGGTTTCTCAACTGCGCGCCCTCGGTCAGCAGCTTTTGGACATTCATGGCCAGCATGAAGGTCAGCTTCTGCTGGATGAGGATCGTCATTTGGATTATTTGGATCGTTTTGGTTTCCTTGAGAATGACCTTAGTGATTACCAAATCAGTTATAGCGCTGTTTCTGCACTGCGTAAGGAAATTGCATCTCTCCAAATGAATGAAGCGGAACGTGAGCGCCGCATTGATAGTCTGAATTATCAGATTGCCGAGCTGGAACGTGCTGAACTGAAAGCAGGGGAGGAGGAAACTCTTCTTGCCCGCCGTGATTTGCTGCGTAATGCGGAAAAACTAATTGATGCGGTTCAAAGCGCTTATTTTGCATTGTACGGCGATGAAAACGGCGAAGGTGCGGTTTCGCTGATCGGTGATGCCGAATATGCCCTGAGTGGTGTCAGACGCGTCAACGGTGAACTGAATGAATTGACCGAAAAACTGACACAACTGCGGTATCATGCCGATGATTTGGCTGAGCAGGTCCGTGATCTGCGGGAATCCTTTGATTTTACGCCTGGTGAGCTGGATGAGGTAGAAAGCCGCCTGGACGTTATCTTCCGACTGCGTAAAAAGTACGGAAATACCGTGGAAGAAATGCTGGAATACCTGGAGAAATGTCAGAGAGAACTGGCACAAATTCAGGACTCGGATGATGCCCTGATTCGTCTTGAGCGAAAACTTGCTAAGGCGAAAGTGCAGGCAATTGAAAAGGGTGAGAAATTGTCTGCCCGGCGCAAGGATGCTGCTGTTATGCTGCAGGAGCGAATTCAACTCGAATTGTCTCAGCTGGATATGCCAAAAGTGCGCTTCAGCGCGCAGTTTGCTCCAAAGGATTGTCAGGACGGAATGGACGTAACCGGTATGGATCAGGTTCGTTTCCTGATGTCCGCCAACGTGGGTGAGGATTTGAAACCGATCGCCCGCATTGCATCGGGCGGTGAGTTGGCGCGTGTTATGCTTGCGCTAAAGCGTGTGCTGGCAGAAAACGATGACATTGGGACCTTGATTTTCGACGAAGTGGACACCGGTGTATCCGGACGTGCAGCCAGAAAGGTCGCCGAAAAAATGGCTGACATTGCCGCTGGGAAACAGGTTCTGTGTGTGACCCATCTGCCGCAGATCGCAGCCATGGCAGATACCCATTTTTCAGTTGAAAAAGGGGAGCGCGATGGCCGAACATATACCCGGGTGGAACGCCTGGACAATGATCGAAGAAAAGAAGAATTGGCTCGCTTGACCGGTGGCGCATCGGTAACTGCGATTCAGTTGGAAAGCGCCGGACAGCTTCTGGATGAAGCGCGTGATTATCGGTTGAACCATCGAAGCTGAGGGGAGGGGAGAAGTACATGGAAAAACGCTTGAAAATTAATGAAGTGGCACGCCTTCTTTGTACAACTCCCGATGCCATCCGCCTTTATGAGCGAAAAAACATCATCCAACCCAGCCGTGACAAGGAAAATCAATATCGAGGCTTTACTCAGGAGGATATTACCCGCCTGTACGATTGTAAACATCTTCAGAATGTTGGTTTTTCACTTTCTGAAATTGCAAATATCATTTCCAATGTCAGCCCGGAAGAATTTGATAGCTTGATGGAGGAAAAAGAAAAGGAACTGGAACAGAAGATTCTGCGCTATACTCGTGTTCTGGACCAGATGCATCGTCTTCAGGCGGCCAAACATTTGCTGGATTACTATGAAGGTCATTTTTATATCCGCGACAGCCCTCATGTTCTTGTTTGCTGTTATGCAAATGCCGGTGAGTTGAATCGACGCAGTCTGGAGTGTCCCTTTTACAAACATGTGATCGAATATCATAATATGTTTCGTCGCTGTATTGTTGTTCCACAGGGCAATGCTTTTTCTGAGGTTGTGGGCATGAACGCCATGCCGGGTTACTCGATTGAAATTGATAAGGCTGCCGAACTTGGACTGGGTGCCGATGAAGTGGTTTCCGAGTGGAAACCGCGCCGCAGTGTTTATACGGTGATTCGGGTGGACGATCTTTTGCGCAGGGAAGATCTTCAGCCGGCGTACGACTGGATCAGTGAACACAATTTCAAGCTTTCGGGTGATATTTTGGCATGGGTCATCAAGATCGTTTTTGACCACGGAAAGACTTCCCGCCTGTATGCTGTATGGCTTCCGATTGATTAAAATATGGCGAAACGAAGGGGGTGTGAAAGCACCCCCTATTTTCTGCAAACTATGGAACAGGTCAAAGGTTTTGAAAGCGGATTTTATGAAGAATCGGGCTTGTATGTTCATTCGGATCACACTGTCGGAGTGAACGATTTGGATAAGATTTTGCCAAAAGAACATATATTTACTTGAATCGAAGTAGAAAAGCATCGAATTTGATTTTCAGAGTATTTTATAAAAGAATATTCAGAAAATTTGAATCCATATCTTGACTTTGGACTTGGTCAATGGTAGAAAATTATTATAACCCTTATTATAGGCAATTGCCTTTTGAAAGGGCTTTTGCTCTTTACGGTATACCCCGGCCGTAAGAAAAAAGAAAGTGAGGAGGAGTCACGAAAATGAAGAAATTTGGTATGCTCATTGATGTCCAGTATTGCACCGGCTGCCACACCTGCGAGGTCGCTTGCGCCCAGGAAAACGGTTTGGCTGCTGATCAGTTTGGCATCAAGGTGACCGAGCATGTTCTGAACCAGAAAAAGGGTCTCATGATCGACTATGTGCCTTACATTACCGACATGTGCAACTTCTGCATGGCTCGCGTTGCTGAAGGGCGTAAGCCTTCCTGCGTGAAGCACTGCCTGGCACAGTGCATGAGCTTTGGCCCCATTGACGAGATCGTCGAAGAGGCCAAGAACGCCAAGAAGCCCATGCTGTACTTCAAGTAATTCGAAGTATCTTTCTTCTTTTGTTCAAAAACTTAGTTGTACAGGATGTGTTTTCTTGTACACATAATTATTTAAAGTAAGGAGATAATTATGGCTTGCAATTGCAATAACGGCGACATGAGAGTCGTAAAGACCGGCGCTTGGTCCGGTGGCCCTGGCTGTCACGGCGGCTGCGGCGT
>JAZOBG010000115.1:0-3901 GCA_045595865.1 Oscillospiraceae bacterium | reverse complement strand
CTAAGACCGCTTGGCCTCCGACTTACTTGAACCACTCCAGCTCGGTGCCGGGCTGGCAGAAGAATTCCAGCTCCATCTGCTCGAACTCGCGGGTACGGAAGGTGAAGTTGCCGGGGGTGATCTCGTTACGGAAGGACTTGCCCACCTGACACACGCCGAAGGGCAGCTTGCGGCGGGTGGTGCGCTGTACGTTCTGGAAGTTGACAAAGATGCCCTGTGCCGTCTCGGGACGCAGATAGACGGTGTTCTTGGCGTCCTCGGTGACACCCTGGAAGGTCTTGAACATCAGGTTGAACTGACGGATGTCGGTCCAGTTGTGCTTGCCGCAGGTGGGGCAGCCGATGTTGTGCTCTTCCACAAAGGCCTTCATCTCGTCGTTGGACATGGCGTCCACAGCCTTGCCCAATTCAAAGTTGTTCTCCTGACACCAGTCCTCGATGACCTTGTCGGCGCGGAAACGCTCCTTACACTCCTTGCAGTCCATCAGGGGGTCGGAGAAACCGCCCACGTGGCCGGAGGCCACCCAGACCTGGGGATTCATCAGGATGGCGGCGTCCAGACCCACGTTGTAGGGGTTCTCCTGGACGAACTTCTTCCACCATGCCTTCTTGACGTTGTTCTTCAGTTCCACACCCAGAGGGCCGTAGTCCCAGGTGTTGGCCAGACCGCCGTAAATTTCGGAGCCGGAGAAGATAAAGCCGCGGCCCTTACAGAGGTTGACGATTTTTTCCATGGTTTTTTCGGTGTTTTTCATGTCATACATTCCTTTCAAGCAGTTTGGCTCAGGGAACAAAAAATCGCCCCAAGCCGCATATTCGGCTCAGGGCGAACAAAAAGTCCGCGGTTCCACCTGAATTCCCATCCGGTTGATGGGCACTCTATGGACTGTTGAGAACGCCGTTTTCTTTGTCTGTCCCACAGATTTTTTTGTCAGGCAATTCAAAAACCGCAGGGGATACTTTGTGTATTCCCGAGAATTTTTGAGAAGCATGGCGAAAATAGATGGGGACAGGCACGAAACAAGACGGTGAAAACAGTCCAATACACATCCCGGTAACGTCGGGGGACGGCAGGGTATTTCTTCCCTGCGGCTCGGAGGGGCCTTCACTCTGGGGCAGTTCGGAGCTTGCACCGACCGCTCCGTCTCTGAAAACCGCCTGACAGGGTTACTTATCCTCGTCAACACCTTTATTCCGGGTTACTTTATCATTTTTTCCATGGTATGTCAAGGGAAACGGGAGGAAAATCCGGTTTTTGGTTCTTTTCAAAGCGCCGGTGGCAAGGCTGATTGTAAACGGGGAAAAAGTGTGCTACAATGGACAAAAATCTGAATTCAAAGGAGTTTTGTGCTATGTCTGCCAAAGAAGAATTCATTGAGATCTATCAGACCTACATTCACCGCGAGGGCAGTGCCGCCCTGCTGGACTATCTGCAGAATAAGAGCGACTTTTTTACCGCGCCCGCCTCGGCCAAGTTCCACGGTTCCTACCCCGGCGGCCTGTGCGACCACAGCCTGAACGTATACCACTGTCTGGTGGACTATCTGGAGCGGCCCCGGGTGCAGGAGCTGTACGGGCTGGAATACGACAGCGAATCGGTGGCCATCGTGTCTCTGCTCCACGACATCTGCAAGGTGGGTTGCTACCGGGTCGGCACCAAGAACGTCAAGAACGAGGCCACCGGCCAGTGGGAAAAGATCCCCACCTACTTCTTTGAGGACAAGCTGCCCTACGGCCACGGGGAAAAGAGCGTGTACATCATCTCCGGTTTCATGCGTCTGACCCGGGAGGAGGCCATGGCCATCCGCTGGCACATGGGTTTTTCGGGTAACGAGGATGCCCGCACCGTGGGTCAGGCTCTGCAGCAGTTCCCGCTGGCTTTTGCCCTGGCCACCGCCGATATGGAAGCCAGCTACTTTCTGGAGGGTGAGGACAACTGATGGCACGCACCAATGACTTGGGCCGTGACAACATTCCGCGCCTTCTTATGCGGCTGGCTCTGCCTGCTGTAGCGGCACAGCTGGTCAACGCCCTGTATAACATCGTGGACCGTATGTACATCGGCCATATCCCCGGTGAGGGCGATCTGGCCCTGACCGGTGTGGGGGTGACCTTTGCGGTCATTATGCTGGTGTCCGCACTGGCCAGTCTGGTCTGTGTGGGCGGCGGCGCCCGGGCGGCGATCCACATGGGCGAAGGGAAGAATGACAAGGCCGAGGAGATTTTGGGCAGCTGTACCCTACTGCTGATCCTCATTGCTGTGGCAGTGACGCTGGGTCTCTGGTTCATTCGGGAACCCATGTTGCTGCTGTTTGGCGCATCGGAAAACACGGTGGGTTACGGCAGCGATTATCTGGGCATCTATCTGCTGGGTACTCTTTTTGTCATGGTGTCGGTGGGCCTGAATTACTTTATTTCCACGCAGGGGTTTTCCACAGTTTCCATGGGTACCACCCTGATCGGCGCGGTGGTCAACATCGTGCTGGATCCCATTTTCATTTTCGGCTTTGATATGGGGGTCAAGGGCGCGGCGCTGGCCACCATCATGGCCCAGGCGGTTTCTGCCGCATGGGTGCTGCGCTTTCTGTGCGGAAAGAAAACCCACCTGCGAATTCGGCTCAGGCATCTGCGTCTGCGCTGGAACATTCTGGCCCCTGTGCTGGCGATTGGCATTTCCCCCTTTGTCATGCAGTCCACCGAAAGCATTCTGAACGTGGTCTTCAATTCCTCGCTGAAAGCCTATGGCGGTGACCTTGCGGTGGGCGCCATGACCATCGCCTCCAGCGTCATGCAGCTGCTGGGCTGCCTGATGATTGGCTTTGCTCAGGGTGCCAGCCCCATCATCGGTTACAATTACGGAGCGGGGCAGAGCGACCGCGTCCGGCAGGCGGTACGGCTGCTGGTCACCATCACGGTGTCCATTTCGGCTGCATTCTGGCTGCTGGTGGAGCTGTTCCCCGGACTGTTCGTGCGTATTTTCAACGATGATCCCGCGTTGGTGGAGTATGCCACATGGGCCATCCGCATTTACAGCGCCGGCCTGTTCGCCATGGGTATGCAGCACGCCTGTCAGCAGTCCTTTGTGGCGCTGGGGCAGGCCAAGATCTCCCTGTTTCTGGCCCTGCTGCGCAAGGGGGTTCTGTTGATTCCCCTGATTTACATTCTGCCTTATGTTTTTGAAAATCAGGTGTTTGCCGTCTTTCTGGCCGAACCGGTGGCCGATATTCTGGCCGCCGCCACCACGGGAACTCTGTTCTTTACCCGATTACCGAAAATCCTGCGCAAACGGGAACAAATGTTAAAGAATGACACATAAAACGGGGAAAACCGGCAGTTGAACTGCCGGTTTTTCTTTGATATAATAAACTGACTTTGTATACGCATTTTGATGACCCGAAGGAGTTATCCTAACGATGGACAACATCATTCTTATCGGTATGCCCGGCTCGGGCAAGAGCACGGTGGGTGTGCTTCTTGCCAAGGCTCTGGGGTTTGACTTTATTGACACCGACCTGACCCTCCAGCAGCGGGAGGGCGCACTGCTGCAGAACATCATCAACGAGCGCGGCACCCAAGTGTTCCTCGATTTGGAACAGACCGCCATCTGCTCGGTGCAGTGCAAAAATTCCATTGTATCCCCCGGCGGAAGCTGCGTCTGTCGGGAGCAGTCCATGGCTCACCTGAAGAAGCTGGGTGCAATCGTGTATCTGCGTCTGCCTTTGGAGCAGGTGGAAGCTCGACTGAACAACATCAGCACCCGAGGCATTGCCATGGAGCCCGGGCAGACATTGAAGGACCTGTACGACTACCGCACCCCTCTGTATGAGCAGTGGGCCGATGTGACGGTGGACTGTGCCGGTCAGAGTCTGGAGGAGACGGTTGCAGCCGTGTTGAGGCAGTTG
>JAZOBG010000114.1:0-7913 GCA_045595865.1 Oscillospiraceae bacterium | reverse complement strand
GAGTGCGAATACAACGCCTGATCCTTTGACTGAATGCCTATGGAACCATTCAGATCTCTTATTGCGGTTCTGATCGTGCTTTGTATGCTGCTGAGCGGCTGCGGCGGAGATGACTCCGCCCAGTCCGATCAGTCCCAGCAGGATCAGACCGGCGAATCCACCACCGATCAGGGCAGTTCCGGTACGGTGACTGAGGTTGACCACGCCGCCTCCATCAAGCTGGATATGTCCTCTTCCACCGCCAAGGTCACAGCCACGGTCAAAGCCTTTATTGACGGTGATACCACCCACTTCAACGTTCCCTCTTCCGCTATGGAAAACGGCGTGCTGAAGGCCCGCTATATGGCCATCAACACCCCCGAATCCACCGGTAAGATCGAAGAATACGGCAAGAAGGCTTCCGCTTTTACCAAGGAAAAGCTCTCTGCCGCCACATCCATCATTCTGGAATCGGAAACCTCCGTCTGGGATCCCGACTCCACCGGCAGCCGCTATCTGGTCTGGGTCTGGTACAGAACAGCCGAAGATCAGCCCTACCGCAACCTGAACATTGAGATCCTGCAAAACGGCCTGGCCATCGCCAACAGCTCTGCCAACAATCAGTACGGCGAAACCTGTATGGCGGCCATCAATCAGGCCCGCGCCCAGAAGCTGAACGTATATTCCGGGCAGAAGGATCCCGATTTCTACTACGGTGACGCCGTTGAGCTGACGCTGAAAGAACTGCGCACCAACATCGAAAGCTACAATGGAATCAAGGTGGCTTTCAACGGTGTGATCTCTGCCAACAGCGGCACGCAGGGCGTGTACATTGAAGATTATGATGCCGAAGATGACCGTTACTACGGCATTTACATCTATTATGGACACAATCTGACCGGCGCAGGACTGGATGTGCTGAGTGTGGGCAACCAAGCCCGCATCGTGGGTACCGTCCAGTACTACGAAGGCGGCGGTACCTGGCAGGTTTCCGACCTGACTTACCGTCTCATGAAGCCGGACGATCCCGGCAACATACAAAAACTCAGCGAAGGTCACTCTGCTGCCTATCGGCTGACCGATCCCGACGCCTTTGTGAACGGACAGGTCACGCTGGAGGTGGAAGGGGAGACCCGGACCGAGCCCTACGCCAAGATGGTGTTGGGCACCTCGGTGGAGATGCAGAACCTTCGCGTGGTGGACGTCTATACCACCACCAATGAGGACAGCTCCTCCAAGGGGGCCATGACCCTGACCTGTGAAGCCAACGGAGTGACTGTTGCCGTGCGCACCGCCGTTCTGCTGGACGAAAACAACCAGCTGATCACCCAGGACGCATACGAAGGCAAGGTCATCCATGTGAAAGGTATCGTTGATTATTTTGACGGTAACTATCAGATCAAGGTATTTTCCGCGAAAAATATTACCATTGTAAACTAAAATGTATAGTAAGGAGTCTGAAAGCATGAAAAAACTGATTGCATTACTCCTGGCTCTGGTTATGTGCTTTGGTATGGTTGCCTGCGGCACTGCTGATGAGCCTGAACAGCCCTCTGCTGACCCCACTCCTGTCAGCACTCCCGAAGCCGCTCCCGAAGCCACCGCCGCTGACTATCTGAGCGATGCCAAGGCTTATGTCCGTGCCATGTACAAGGATAAGGCCGGCAAGGTCCTGCGTGACTTTGAAGTGGTCGCCTCGATCCGGATCGGTGAATTTACTTACGACATTACCTGGACCACCGACGCTGCTGAGGACGACGTCAAGATCGGCGCTCCCGCCAACAACAAAGTCCTCGTTGATGTCAACGAGAAGCCCGCGGGTGGGGATCTGGTGTTCAACCTGACTGCCACCGTTACCGCCGGCGGCAAATCCGAGAGCACCAGCTTTGAGTACTATGTCCCCGCTGCCAAGACCGGCGGCACCAACTTTGTGGATGCTCCCGTGGTCGGCACGGCTTATAAGTTTGCTTTGGTGCAGGCTGAGCTGGGCAAGACTCTGTACTTCATCGGCGAGATGTCCGGCTACTATCTGGCTACCTCCGAGAGCCCCGTTGATGCGATTGACGTTGTGGTTGAGGAAGCCGAGGGCGGCATGCGTCTGTACTTCGTGAAGGACGACGTCAAGACCTATATCGACATCGTGCCCCGCGGCGCGGATAACCCCGGCAAGGTCAATGTTGTTCTGACCGAGGCTCCCACCTGTGTCTTTACCTGGGATGCCGAGCGCAAGACCTTTGTGACCACCGTGGAAGAGAACAACTGGTATCTGGGCTGCTACAGCACCTACAACACCATGAGCGCTTCCAACACCAGCTATATCGAGGACGTCACCAAGATCGGCATCTCCCAGTTCCCCGCCGGTCTGTGCACCGTGAATATCGTGGCCGAACAGGTCGCCAACCCCGTCGCCGACACCGCTTACAAGTTTGTCGTTGTCCAGAACGGTCTGGAGCAGACCCTGTACTTCACCGGCGAGATGTCCGGTTACTACCTGGCTACCTCCGTCAACCCCGCTGAGGGCGTTAACGTCTTTGTTGAGAACGTGGAAGGCGGCGCCCGTCTGTACTTCATGAAGGGTGAGGCCAAGACCTACATCGACATCGTGCCCCGCGGCGCGGATAACCCCGGCAAGGTCAATGTTGTTCTGACCGAGGAGCCCACCTGTGTCTTCACCTGGGATGCCGAGCGCAAGACCTTTGTGACCACCGTGGAAGAGAACAACTGGTATCTGGGCTGCTACAGCACCTACAACACCATGAGCGCTTCCAATACCAGCTATATCGAGGACGTCACCAAGATCGGTGCTTCTCAGTTCCCCGCCGGCCCCTACACTGTTGAGGGCTTTATGGACATGCAGCCCACCTTCGATCCTGCTGAGGAGCCCACTCCCGAGCCCTCTGTCGAGCCCGAGAAGCCCGCTTCCGACGATCCCGCTGCTGACAGCACCCTGTCCGTCGCAGACGCCATTGCTCTGGGCGCCTCCAAGGAACACAACACCTACACCTCCGGCAAGTACTATGTCACCGGTGTGATCACTGAGGTTTATAATACCCAGTACGGCAACATGAAGATCGCTGACAAGACCGGCAATATTCTGACGGTCTACGGTACTTACGATGCGGACGGCACCAACCGTTACGATGCCATGGCCACCAAGCCTGTTGCCGGCGACACGGTCACCATCTACGGCATCATCGGTCAGTATAACGACACTGCCCAGATCAAGAATGGCTGGATCACTGCCCATACCGCAGCCACTCCCGCTGTGACTCCCACTCCCGAGCCTACTCCCGCACCCACTCCCACTCCCACTCCTACTCCGGAGCCTACTCCCGCACCTACTCCCGAGCCCACTCCGGAGCCTACTCCCGAGCCTACTCCCGCACCCACTCCGGAGCCTACTCCGGAACCCACTCCCGAACCTACCCCGGAGCCCACTCCTGAACCCACTCCCGAGCCTTCTGCTGAGCCTGAGGCCAAGAAGGTCATGATTTACTATCCTGCGGGAAAGACTTATTTGACCGACACTGTAAAAGACAAAAAGTTGGTTCCCGGCAGCAAGGCCGAGGCTGCTGTGTGGACCGTGGAGGTCGATGAAAATGGTTACTACATCTTCTCTTCGAATGGTAAGTATATGACCTCTGGCAAGGACGGAAATGAAATGTTCATGAAGAACGAGATTACCGATCTTGCTCGTTGGGAAATCAGCGAATGCGACGGCGGTGTTTATCTGCGTAATGTGGGTGCTGCTTATAAGGGAACCTACAACCAGTACCTGGAGCACTATAAGGGTTTTACTACCTACGGCCTTACCAATAAATCTGATGTAAAATACTACACCTTCCAACTGATTGACGTGGAGTAACCCCTGCATACAGAAAGGACCGCATCGAGTTCGATGCGGTCCTTTTGCGTCAAGGGTTTCAATGATTCAGTTGACGGAAAACATCCATATTTGTGCGGTTGATGGTCAGGGGCGTGATGGAAATAAAGCCGTGCATGACGGCATCGGTGTCCAGCGTGTCGTCGTGGCTGTCCTGATAAACACATTTGCCCTGGGCCTTGTACAGATCGCCGCCGACAGGCACGAAATCGTCCGAATAGAAATGTCCGCCCTGATGGGTAATGCGGATCTGGCTGCCCTGCGGGGGAATATTGACGTTGTAGGCATCGTTGAGATCCAGCAAACGGCGCTCCAGAATAAAGTCAAAGACCGGGTCGAAATGCGAGCTGACATCGTCGATGTATTCCGGGCAGGTGGACAGGGCAATGGCCTTCATTCCCAGCGAAACCGACTCAAAGACAGCGCCCACGGTACCGGAATACATAACATCGGTACCCATATTGTAGCCGCGGTTCACGCCGGAAATTACAAGATCAAATTGCTGCTTCAGGCCGAATACGGCGTATCGGATGCAGTCCGCCGGGGTGGAATCCACCGAATATCCGGTGATGCCCGGCTCGATTTCCAGTTTAACGACTTCAAAGGGAGTGTGAAGATTGATTCCCTGACTCTTGCCGCTTTGCTCAACCTTGGGAGCGACCACGGTCACATCGCCCAGCCGTTTGGCCCAGTGAGCCAGCCGGTGCAGCTGAGGAGTGTGGATCCCGTCGTCATTGGTGATTAAAATTCTCATAACCAACCTTCGTGCGTCTCCTTGTATTCTTTGATGTGGGCATCTGCATCGCGGAGCAGAGCCTCCACTTCTTCACGGCCGTAGACGGTAGCGCCGCTGGCGCAGGCATGGCCGCCGCCGCGATACTTTTCGGCGATGGAATTAATGTGAGCAAAACGGGAGCGCAGACGCACACGGATGGTATCCTGTTCGTCGCCCTGCTCAATAAACGCGATCCAGCAGATGCATCCGCGGATGGAGTCCAGATTGCCGATGACGGCACTGGACTGCTCAAGATTAAGACCAAACTGCTCCTGCATCTCGCGATCCACGATGATGTAAGCTACGCCATTCTCGGTGATCTGCATTTTTTCATAAATGTGTGCTTTGAACTTCAGGTATTCAAAGGCCTCCAGATACAGACGCGCAAACAGGGATTCGGTGTCCACGCCGATATCGAGAAGAAGACCGGCGCAGCGCATGGTATCACCGTTGACACCGCTGTACTTGAAGCGCCCGGAGTCGGTGACCATGCCGGTATACAGATAGGTGGCGGCCTGAGAATTAATTTTCAATTCGTCCCGGAAGGTGTCGTAGAAGGTAACGATCATCTCACAGGCAGAGGAACGTTCTTCTTCGACCCAGATGTAGTCACCGTAATTCTCCACGGGGATGTGGTGGTCGATCTTGATCAGCTCTTTGCACAGCGAATACTTCTTATTGGAGATACGGGCTTCCGAGGCGGTATCCACCACGATGCCCAGTGCGTCGGTATACATCTCGTCGGGAACAGGCTCGTCCTCCGGGCCCAAAAACTCCAGATACTGGGCAGTATCCTGGTCGATCAGATAGACTTCCTTTTCGGGCCAGGTCAGCTTTATGATTTCCTTAAGTCCCTTGGTGGAGCCCACGCAGTCACCGTCGTTGCGCACATGGCGGAAGAGCATGATGCGGTCATATTCCTTGATCTTTTGCAGAATAGTGGTCATGATTTCAAGATTTTTCATTTCAGTTCTCCTATCAGTTGATCCAAATCGTGCAGCATGGCATCGACGGCCTCCCGGTCCGGGAGACAGGCGCCGCAGGCTTTGGCGTGACCGCCGCCGCCGTATTTTACTGCAATGGGGTTCACGTTCAATGCAGCAGAGCGCAGCTCACACAGAATGCCTTCGTCGGTTTCGGTAAAGTTTACCCAGATCCCGACACCCTTCAGATCGGCCATGGTGTTGACCATGCCGCGGGATGCGGTGAAGGTATCTATCTTCAGTTCTTCCAGCTCTTCTTTTGTGGTGTAGATATATGCCACATTATGGGGGGTAAATTGAGCTTTGAGGACAAATTGGGCTTTGCGCTGTTTGCTTTCCAGAGTTTCTGCATAGAGATTCCGATAAATTGCGTCGGCATCAAAGTCATATTCCCGCAGGAAAGCGGCAAGGCGAAAGGTGCGGGCGTTGGTGCTGTCGTAACGGAACCGTCCGGAGTCGGTGACCATTCCGGTGTACAGGGATTGAGCAGCGATGGGATTCAGCGGCAGTCCGCACTCAACAGCGAACTGGGTGATCAGACCGCAGCAGCTTTCAAAACTGCTGTCGATGACCTCGACTTCGGCGATCTTTCCCTGAAAGATGTGATGATCCATCCGGGCAGTCACAGCGGCCAGCTTGTAGCGCTCGTCACTGATCAGTTGGGGGGAGGAGGTGTCCAGAATGATGGCCAGAGCGCCGTCGTAGGCGCTGTCCGGAATGGTATCCATAACAGCGTCCTGCATAAAACTCAGGTATCCGGTCGCATCACCCACGGTATAGACCGTTTTGTCGGGGAAATTGTTCAGGATCAGGTGTTTCAGACCGATCTGGCTGCCCAGCGCATCTCCATCCGGGCGGCTGTGCCGATGGATAATAATGGTCTGGTGGGATTGAATGGCCTGCAGCAAAGCTTGAAACATGAGGTATCCTCCTGATTGGTATTTTCTGCGTATGGAGATCGGATTTGCGCCGTAAAAGCCGCGGAGGTCTTGCGCTTCGCAGCAACAGGATTTATAATAAATGGGAACCGGAAGGTTTGCCTAAATGGGAACCATTTAACATTTTATAATATCATATTTTCAAAACTTAGTAAAGCTGTTTCGGCGCTTTTCAGGATATTTTGTGCTGTTTAGGACGTTTTTGAGGAGGTTTATCCGCATGGAAAAGCTCATGGTCGTGGATGGAAGCAATCTGCTGTTCCAGATGTTTTACGGAATGCCTGCTCGAATCGTCAACGGGCAGGGGAAGGCCATACAGGGAACGCTGGGGTTTGTGGGTGCGCTCCTGAAAATCATCCGCATGGTGCAGCCTACCCATGTGGCGGTGTTGTTCGACGGCGAATATGAAAGTACACGGCAGGAGCTGGATCCGGATTATAAGGGGAACCGCCCGGACTATAGCCAGATCGCAGAGGAGGATACCCCTTTTTCTCAATTGCCGGATATTTACGCGGCCCTTGACTTTATGGGTATCCGCCACTGTGAAACGACCGATTGTGAGGCGGACGACTGGATCTCCGGTTATGCGGAGTCCTATGGCGGGAAGATGGAAGTGGTCATTGTTTCTCAGGACAGCGATTTTTTCCAGCTGATCAATGATCGCGTCACGGTTCTGCGCTATCGGGGGAAGCAGTCGGTCCTTTGTGATGCGAACCATATAAGAGAAAAGCTGGGGATCGAGCCGGCTCAGTACGCAGCCTATAAGGCGCTGACCGGTGATGCCGCGGACAATATCCGCGGTGTGGACAAAGTAGGCCCCAAAACAGCAGCGGCTCTGATGGGGCAATTCGGGGATCTGGATACGCTGCTCGAGCGGGCAGAGTCCATCCGGAAGCCGTCCATACGCAGTTCGGTATTGGAGCAAGGGGAACGGATCCGAAAAAATTATGCCTTGATCAAGTTGGCGGGCTGCGAGCGGCTTCCGTTTGCTTTGGAGGAACTGACTTACTGCTATGATGGGATCACCACAACAGAAGTTTTGAAAGCGATCGGACTAAGAGAGTCTTACGGGGAGGCCTTGTGATGTGCGCAAAAAGAATCGTTTATAACAAACTTGTCAGAGATCGCATCCCGGAGATCATCGAAGCGTCCGGAAAACGGTGCAAAATTCAGGTCCTTGACGATGACGCGTACTTGCGTATGGTCGACGCAAAGCTGGACGAAGAGCTTGCGGAGTATCACAAGGATCAAAATCTTGAGGAGCTGGCTGATTTGCTGGAAGTGATCTATGCAGCCGCAGCAGCGCGCGGATATACAGTCGATCAGCTGGAAGAAGTGCGCGCGGCAAAGGCGGA
>JAZOBG010000113.1:0-7028 GCA_045595865.1 Oscillospiraceae bacterium | reverse complement strand
ACATTGTACGTCAGCTGTTTTGCTTGCTTAATACTTAGTTCAGAAAATCCTTCAGCTTCTTGGAGCGGCTGGGGTGGCGCAGTTTTCTCAGAGCCTTGGCCTCGATCTGACGCATACGTTCACGGGTGACGTTGAACTCCTTGCCCACCTCTTCCAGCGTGCGGGTGCGGCCGTCCTCGATACCGAAACGCAGCTTCAGCACCTTTTCCTCGCGGGGAGTCAGGGTGGACAGCACGTCCACCAGCTGTTCCTTCAGCAGGGTGAAGGAAGCGGCCTCGGAAGGCTCGGAAGCATCCTCATCGGGAATGAAGTCGCCCAGATGGGAATCTTCTTCCTCACCGATGGGGGTTTCCAAACTGACGGGTTCCTGTGCGATCTTCAGGATTTCACGGACCTTGTCCACGGGCATATTCATCTCTTCTGCAATCTCTTCGGGAGAGGGATCATGGCCCAGCTCCTGCAGCAGCTGACGGGAGACACGGATGACCTTGTTGATGGTTTCCACCATGTGGACGGGAATACGGATGGTACGGGCCTGGTCGGCGATGGCGCGGGTGATGGCCTGACGGATCCACCATGTAGCATAGGTGGAGAACTTGTAGCCCTTGGTGTGGTCAAATTTCTCAACCGCCTTAATCAGACCCAGGTTACCCTCCTGAATCAGGTCCAGGAACAGCATGCCGCGGCCCACATAACGCTTGGCAATGGAGACAACCAGACGCAGGTTGGCTTCGGCCAGACGCTGCTTGGCGCGCTCACCCTGCTTGACCAGCTTGTCCAATTCGGCTCTGGCTTCCTCGTCCAGTTCCTCGCCCAGTTCTTCCAGCTGCTCCTTGGCCAGATTGCCGGCTTCCATGGTCTGGGCCAATTCCACCTCTTCGTCAAAGGTCAGCAGGTTGACCTTGCCGATCTCTTTCAGATACATACGCACGGGATCGTCGATGCCAAAGGAGTCCACCAGAGTGTTGGGGTCAACGATTTCCTCTTCCGGGATGTCTTCCAGTTCCTCCACGGGAGGGCCAACCTCGTCGTGCAGGTCGGGCAGATAATCCTCACCGGCAGTCTCAATACCCAGATTTTCCAGCACATCGTAAATCTTATCCATCTGCTCGGAGCCGATGTCGAGATTTTCCAGAACTTCCATCAGTTCAGAGGAGGACAGCTTGCCCTTCTTTTTGCCGCGCTCAATCAGGTCACCCAGCTTTTCTGCGCCTTCCACACCTTCCAGCAGCTTCATGATCTCTGCTTTGCTGGCGGCGATCTTCTCTGCGCTGATGGTCACAGGTGTGTGCATATGCTGCTCGTTCTTCTTTGCTTCACTCATGGTTGTTTGTCCTCCATTGTCTTTTTTCTCTTTTGCTCCCGCACAGCCAGAAGGGCATCTACCCCACTGGCCTGCCGCTTGGCCCACTCGGCCTCAATGATCTCTATGTAATCGTTCAATGCTTTTTCGGTGTTTTGTCCGCTCTCGGGTTGATTCATTGCCATCACCAGTCGGTTCATTTCTTCCCGCGACAGATCTCCGGTCAAGGTTGGGATCCGTGGAATTTCTCCCGCCTGCCAGCGTTCCGTCAAAAGGCGGTAGACCTTGCCCAAAAATGGAGACGAAAATTTTTCTTCGGCCAGTCGCTGTGCCTTTGGATACAAAGATGGATCCAGCAACAGCAGCCGAAGCACACCCTCTTCCCCGCGGGCCGAGCGCACATTGGAATAACGCAGTTCCCGCTCCTTGGGTTGGAAGTTGTTGGCTGGCGTCATGGCCTGTTGTTCTTCCTGTTTTCGTGCCTTGTAGGTCCGGCTCTTCAGCGCCTTGTCCACCTCGGCCGCCATGGTGGTCCCGGACACCCCAGCCGCCTGTGCGGCGCGGTTTCCGTAGATCTCCCGCTCCACCGGACTGGGCAGCGTAGCAATCATGGCAGCCACCTCTTTCAGGAATGCAGCGCGCTGGTCGTCAGCAGCCAGATCGTATTTGTTTTGAATGACCTCCAGCCGGTATTCCACCTGATTGGAACTGCCGTTGAGCAGCTTTTCAAAGGCTGTGGCTCCCTGGTATTTGATGAAATCGTCGGCGTCCTGCTTGACCAGTTCCCCGTCCTCGGTTCGACGACGGGGCAGCTGCAGCACCTTCACCGAGAAATCGGCGTTTTTCAGAATACCGATGGCACGCTGGGTGGCGTCTTTGCCCGCGTCGTCGTTGTCGTAGCAGAGCACAAGTTCCTTGGTGTAACGGCTAAGCAAACGGGCGTGTTCTTCGGTCAGCGCGGTACCCATGGTGGCCACCACATTGTCAAACCCGGCTTGATGCAGGGTAATCACATCGATGTTGCCCTCCACCAGAATCATGTTTTCCCGCTTGGTGTTCTTGGCATAATTGATGCCGTACAGGATGGAACGTTTTTTAAAAATAGCGGTTTCGGGGGTATTCAGATACTTGGGGGCCGAGCCGTCCATGACGCGGCTGGTAAAGCCGATCACATCGCCCCGCAGGTCGATGACCGGCAGCATCAGGCGGTTTCGGAATTTGTCGTACACGCCGCCGTTTTTTCCCACCACAGCCAATCCGGCATCCAGCAGTTCTCGCTTATCAAAGCCCTTCTCCCCCATGGCCCGGATCAGGCTGTCCCACGCATCGGGGGCGGCACCGAGACCGAAACGATTTGCAAATTTTTTGGATATGCGGCGCTTGCCGATATACTCTGACACGGCAGCCCCCTGCGGCGTGCTGAGCTGACTGTAATAGAACTGTGCCGCCAGCTTGTTCAGTTCCAAAATCCGGTCACGGCGGCGACGCCAGTCCCGGTCGGCAGCATCCTCTTCCGGGACTTCCATGCCCATCTTGTCGGCAAGCAGGCGGATGGCCTCCGGATAGGTCAGATTTTCGATCTCCATCAAAAAGCTGAGTACACCGCCGCCCTTGCCACAGCCGAAACAGTGATAGATCTGCTTGTCCTGCGACACCGAGAAGGATGCCGTTTTCTCACTGTGGAAAGGACACAGGCCCCAGTGATTGGCTCCCTTTTTGGTCAGGGGAACATAGCCATTCACAATATCCACAATGTCGGCCCGCCGGGTCAATTCGTCAATAAAAGTTCTTGGAATAGCCATATCGTCCCCCCTTTTCTATAAAATAATACGTTTTTCTTACTTCACGCTCCACGCCGAGGGCAGAAACACCTCGCCGTACTTTTCCATACAATAGTTATCGGTCATGCCGGCAACGTAATCGCACACGGCACGCTCCACACCTTCCAGTACGCGGATGTCCTGATAGTCCGGGGGCAGTTTGTCCGGATTTTTCAGATAGTATTCAAACAGGCGCAGGATCAGTTCTTGCGCTTTGGACTCCTCACCTTTGGCCACCGGATTGCGATAGACCGCATCAAACATGAAGGAGCGCAGATCCTGCATAGCCTCCCGCTTGGCCTCGGACTGGGCAATAAATGGCTGCCCCTGACTGGTGAGAATGATATCTTCCACCAGCGTATTGATGCGGTCGCCGTGGTTGAATCCCAGTTCCTGCGAAATGTGAAGCGGAATGTCCATGGGATAAATGATGCCGCCGCGCATGGCATCGTCAATGTCGTGGTTGATATAGGCGATCTGGTCGGCCAGACGGACAATGCGGCCTTCCAGCGTTTCAGCCTGCTCCGCTCCGGTGTGGCAGAGGATACCGCGGCGTACCTCGTAGGTCAGGTTCAAACCCTCGCCGTTGTTTTCCAGCCGTTCCACCACACGCAGAGACTGCACGTTGTGTTCAAACCCGCCGGGCATGATCTCGTTGAGCACGCGCTCACCGGCATGCCCAAAGGGCGTATGACCCAAATCGTGTCCCAAACCGATGGCTTCGGTCAGGTCCTCATTCAGGCGCAGACCGCGGGCGATGGTGCGCGCAATACGGGTCACTTCCAGGGTGTGAGTCATACGGGTGCGGTAGTGATCCCCTTCGGGATTCAAAAACACCTGCGTCTTATGCATCAGGCGGCGAAACGATTTGGAGTGAAGAATGCGGTCAGCATCCCGCTGAAAGCAGGTGCGCACCGAACACGGCACCTTTTCGATGGTACGGCCTCTGGACTGGTCCGCACGGCAGGTGTAGGGCGACAAGCGCTCCAACTCACGTTCCTGGGTTTCCAGACGGATATCCACGTACATCACTTCCCTTTTTCGAACGTTCTATATCCTGTTATACGAAAAGAAAACGAAAAACCCTTTTTTCTTTCCCAAAAACTTTATAAAAATGTTTTCCACCCTGTTTTTTGCCTTCTGTGCAAAAATCGCCGTGAAAAAGCTCTGCCGCCGGACAATGCCAACGGCAGAGCTTTCGTCTTGCTTCATTCACTGGAACCGAAATCCCCGCTCCTGCAAAGAGCGCAGAAAGTTGATGAAATAGTCGTGACTGGAGAAGGTCTGCGGCTGATAGGAATCCACCTCGTGGAAGGAGGCAATGCGGTCTTCCTCCCCAACCCAGACGGTATGGACATTTGTGTTCTGCTGCATCATTTCGATCATATCCTTCTCTTTGGTCTCCATTCCTTCTGCCTGCCTTCTTCTGTGGTTTTGCAAATGCATCTATATTATATAGACGCAAAAAATTCAAAAATGTTTCAAAAAATCTTAAATTTTTCTGAAAAATTTTTACAGTTCAAAAAACTTTCCGATGTAACGGCCCAACATCCAGACGGTTCCCATCCGCACAACAACGCCGTTTTCCACCTCGATATTCAACATTTTCTCCCCAGGCCCGACCGTCGTTGTTCCTTCGTCAAGATCATATCCCAGTTCCTTGGCCTGCTGGCAGGTCATTCCCACCCGCAAACCGTCCAAAGTCGCGAATTTGTCATCGGTGATGGTCACGTTGACGAGCCACTCCCGGCCTTCTTCTCCTTCTATGTAGGCGTAGAAGTCGGCCTCGGTGGGAAACACCGTGCGGTTGTTCTTATCCACTTCCTCCCGCCATTTCAGATAGGCCGCGGAGGGCGCGGTGGTGGTGATCTCCAGACCGGGAGCGGTATAGACGCGGCGCCAACCCCAGTCTGCCTGATACATCCCGGAAAAATCGCTCTCACTGACCAGCGTCAGGTTGTCCAAGATATCCTGCGGCAGCTCGTCCAGCGGCATATGGTCGAGCCCGTCCAACGTCGCAAGGCGCTTTTGGCGCTCGTATGCCTCCATAGGATCCTCATCGGGCACATTAGGCGCACTGGTGTACTCACTGGATATCGCGCTATTTGCAATCTCGATTTCCTTATCAACAACAACCAATGGATATTCGTGCCGCATCACACTACTTTCCACATAATGACCGGAATCAGCACTCTCTGCGTTGGTGTCGATCCACACGCAATAGCCGCCGTATGAGAACTCGATCCAGCCTTGGCCTGAGCCATCCTGCGTGTAGTAGGCATACTCCGAAACACCAAGTCCATCAAAAAACCGCTCCAGACTTACTCCGTCCGTCGTTTTCGGAAACGCCCGCCCCACGGTGGATACGATTCCGGCGCACCGCAGTTGATCCGCGAATTCGCCGCCCAACTCGTGCAAAGAGGGTCCGTCATGCGTGCCGACAAAGTAGCAGAGGGGACCGTCCTGTATTTGCTTCAGGCACAGTCCGGCGGCACCGGGAATTTGCACAGTCCTGTACTCGAAACCAGGGTTTTCCGACCAGATCGACGCAAGGGTCTTTCCGATCTCGCTCAGACCTTCCAGCGCAAGTGTTACTCCGATAGTCTGCTCCCCCGGCTCTGTGTCCGGTTCTTTGTCCGGCTCCGAGGTGGGCTGTAGCTCCTCCGCGTCGGATTCATCGGGTGGGGACTGCGGCGGTTCTTCCTTTCCGCTGATCGCCCGGGACTCCATATCAATTATTTCCAACGTATTCGGGTCAATAAGAAGCGTAACATGCAGTTCTACCGCACCGCTTTCCGAGCGACAATCAACTTCGTATACCTGACTGCGAACTCCGTCAAAATCATAGCTGCGATCCGTACGCCTTACTTTTTCTATGACCCACCGGGTTTCCTGATTGACATTGCTG
Organism: Oscillospiraceae bacterium; assembly: GCA_045595865.1. Classification (GTDB taxonomy): domain Bacteria; phylum Bacillota; class Clostridia; order Oscillospirales; family Oscillospiraceae; genus JAJPXI01. The sequence goes on along the minus strand of JAZOBG010000113.1, from coordinate 997 downwards.
CTTGTATTGCTCCAAGGGTAATCCGCGACCCACTGCTCGATGTTGTCCGTTAATTTCTCCGGCAATGCCGGCTCACAGGAAACCAAACCAAAACAAGCCAGCAGAACAACGACGGTCAGGATGAACAGAATGACCGGCGGGCGTTTCTTTTTCCACTGGAAAATGCTGCGAAGGCGCAGTTCGGTCTCCTTCGCCGACCCGGACAAACGGGTGGAAAAGGGGGTGTTTGGCATTTTCATGGCACTCCACTCCTTCCGATCTTTTTTCAATGTGTCAAAACAGAAAGCGAATCTTCGAATATATAAAACTGAATCCCTTCGTATTTGCGAACGAGATGCGGTGCGTAGTCAACACCGGTGAAGAAATTTCCCTCACTCAAGCGTTCCAAAATGCTTTGCGAGATTTCATCGTCGCCATCAATCAAATTCCCTTGGGCATCAACTTCTAAAAGGCGTCCATCCGACGTCGCTCTGTAGCCTCTTCCTACACGTTTGCTATAATTTTTATCGTGTACGATTTCATCTACACCATCTCCGGACAAGTCTTTGAAACGAAAATCTCCCTCAATTTGCAGGGTATATAGCGGAGCACCATCTTCGGGAAGGTAGAAAAAATTGGTGAACTTCTTATAAATCCAGAAAAAAGCATCCGGATAATGCGACTTGTACTGTACCAAAAGATAATTTTTCTGTCCCAGCTGCACCTCTTTGAACGTCACGTCTGATTTTCCCCAGTATCCAAGTCTGCAAATAAATTTGGGTTCCTGCCCTTCCTCGACCCAAATCAAATCAAAATGGGAGTTCCCCGATCCGTCCGCATAAACCAGAGAATCCGACAGTTCCAACGCAGCCAAAACATCAGCTCCGTCGGGTATCTGCTCATAATCCGGCACGAACGCAACCAAACCTCCGCAGAAAACCACCGCGAGAACCGCCAACAAAACAGCCACTGCCGGCGGACGTTTCTTTTTCCACTGGAAAATGCTGCGAAGGCGCAG
>JAZOBG010000112.1:0-5013 GCA_045595865.1 Oscillospiraceae bacterium | reverse complement strand
CTGCGTCAGCTGGCCGCCGATTTCCACATCGACGCCGTGCGCTATGCCAACGACGAGCTGGTGCCCCGCATTGAGGATTCCGCTCTGCATCTGGTGCGCGACAACTCCAAGTGCGTGCTCTGCCGCCGCTGCGTGGCCGTGTGCCGGAAGTATCAGGACGTGGGCGTCATCGGACCCAACGACCGCGGCTTTGACACCCACATCGGCTGTGCCTTTGACCGCGATCTGAATGAAGTCAACTGCGTGTCCTGCGGCCAGTGTATCGTGGCCTGTCCCACCGGAGCCCTGACCGAGAAGGACAATACCGCCGAGGTATGGGCCGCTCTGCAGGATCCCACCAAGCATGTGGTGGTGGGTCCCGCACCCTCCATCCGCGCTACCCTGGGCGAGTGCTTCGGTATGCCCATCGGCACCAACGTGGAAGGCAAGATGGTCACTGCCCTGCGCCGTCTGGGCTTTGACAAGGTGTTCGATGTGGACACCGCCGCTGATATCACCATCATGGAAGAGGGCACCGAGTTTTTACACCGCCTGAAGGGCGAGGGCGCTCTGCCTCTGATCACCTCCTGCTCGCCCGGCTGGATCCGCTACTGCGAGCAGCACTATCCCGAGATGATTCCCAACCTGTCTTCCTGCAAGTCCCCCCAGCAGATGTTCGGTGCGCTGGTCAAGAGCTATTACGCCGAAAAGATGGGCATCGACCCCAAGGACATTTTCGTGGTGTCCATCATGCCCTGTACCGCCAAGAAGTACGAGGTCAAGCGCGAGGAGCAGCGTATGGCCAACGGCTGCATGCCGGTGGACGTGTCCCTGACCACCCGTGAGCTGGCCCGTATGATCACCAACGCAGGCATCCTGTTCGACCATCTGCCCGAGGGTCAGTTTGACGAGATGCTGGGCATCTCCACCGGCGCCGCCACCATTTTTGGTGCATCGGGCGGCGTCATGGAAGCGGCCCTGCGTACCGTGGTGGAAGTGGTGACCAACGGCGAGATGGCACCGCTGGAGTTCCACGAGGTGCGCGGTATGGAGGGAATCAAGGAAGCCAGCTACGATTTGCCCGGCAAGACCGTGAAAGTGTGTGTGGCCTCCGGTTTGAGCAACGCCAAAAAGGTGCTGGACGGCATCAAGAACGGCGAGCTGGAGTACGACTTCATCGAGTTCATGGCCTGCCCCGGCGGCTGCATCAACGGCGGAGGCCAGCCCCAGCAGCCGGCCGACGTGCGCTCCTTCGTTAACCTGCGTGAGCTGCGCGCCAAGGCCCTGTATGATCAGGACGCCGGTCAGACCTACCGCAAGAGCCACGAAAACCCGGTGGTCAAGACCCTGTACGACGAGTATCTGGGCGAGCCCGGCAGCCACAAGGCCCACGAGCTGCTCCACTGCACCTATGTACCCCAGAAGAAGTATCGCACCGAAACCTGACCAATTTGCAATAAAAATTCCTCGGCGGAACTCCGCCGTTGCATTTTTTCGTTATGATGCGGATGTCAAAAGAGGGAGCAAAACCTGCCGTACTTCATCCTCAGTCATGCCGGGCCGCAGGGCGGGGTGGTGCAGCAGCTCCACCAGCGTCCAGTCCAGCTCGGAAGGCCAGCTGATCTCGGAGTACCCCTGATAAAACAGACTGTCGGGGTAGGTGTAGGAGTCGTTGGACAGACCCAGCGACTGGATGATCTCCTCGCAGAGGACACCGGAGCGGAGGGAGCCTGTCATATCGGTGCAGTAGAGGATATTGGCGGTGTGGATCTCGTGGGTGTCGGTGTACCAGTAGTAGGTAACGTATCCGTCAAAACCGGTTCCGACGTGAGCGGTTCGACCGTCCATTTCCTCCCGGGTCAGGAAGGTCAGCGTCATGTTGGCGTCCTGCTCCGCCGTGGCCGGGTAGATGCCGGGAAACCCCTCGATGCGGTTCAGGGTTTCGGCCAGAGCCTCGATGACGGTGAGATCCTCCGCAGTGTGTGACCCGATGATGCGGTAGTATACCGGGTGGACGCGGCGGCAGAGCAACTGATCCGTCATGGTGCCGTTTTCACCGTATTCGGTATACAGAGCGGTCTGGATAAAATAATCCAATATCTCCTCGGTGGAATAAGCGGGCTCCGCAGTGGGAGTCGGAGTAGGTTTCGGTGTCGGGGTAGGAGTCGGCGTGGGATTCGGAGTGGGTGTTGGTGTCGGCGGGGGAATTGGAGTCGGAGGATCCGATGGATCCGGAGAGGAGATCGGGGTCGAATCGGGCGAGGGAGAAGGAAGCGGAGTTTGTACTTGTTCGGCGACGCCGCAGCCACAGAGCAGGAACAGAAGCAGCACCGCGGCAAAAAAACGTAGAGATTTCAAAGGGCAGCACCTCAAAATTTTGTATGGGGATCTGTTTTTTATAAGATAGCAAATCGGGATGAGAAATGCAATAGAGGCAGAGGAAACAAAATGTATCCCGATTGATTTTTCCGGAATGGGCCTTTTTCATTGCTTTTTCAGTGCGATGGGTGTAAAATATTCTGTAAAACTTTAAACAAACTGGAGGAGTGTCGCATGAAGCACTACACCTTTGCACAATATCAGGAAAGCGCGGATGCGATTCGCGCCAAAATCGGGGAATTCAAGCCCAGGGTCGCTATGGTTTTGGGTTCCGGCCTGGGGTATCTGGGCGATTTGGTGGAGAATGCTGTTGTGGTTTCCTACGGAGACATTCCCTATTTCAAGGTGTCCACCGCCCCCGGTCACAAGGGTCAGTTGGTGTTTGGTCAGCTGAATGGCTGTGATGTGGCTGTCATGCAGGGACGTATGCATCACTACGAGGGCTACTCCTACGAGGAAGTGTCCTACGCCGTGCGGGTGCTGCGTCTGCTGGGCTGCGAAAAGCTTGTGGTTACCAATGCTGCAGGCTGCGTGCGCACCGACTGGAAGGTCGGCGAGCTGATGCTCATCACCGACCAGATCAAAATGTTTATGGAATCCCCCCTGCGCGGAGAAAATATCCCTGAGTTCGGCACACGGTTCCCCGATTCCTCCCATCTGTATACCCCCGCTCTGCAGGATGTGGCCCGTCAGGCCGCCGCAGAACTGGGGATTTCCCTGCGGGAGGGCGTCTATATGTACTTCCCCGGCCCTCAGTATGAAACTCCGGCTGAGATCCGCATGGCCCGTATTCTGGGCGGTGACGCCGTGGGTATGTCCACCGCGCCTGAGGTCATCGTGGCCGCCCATTGCGGCATGGAAGTGCTGGGCTTTACTCTGCTGAGCAACATGGCTGCCGGTATTCTGGACAAGCCTCTCAGTGAGCAGGAGGTGCTGGACACCGCTGCTGCGGCAAAGGAGCGATTCTCCAGACTGATCCTGACCTGTCTGAAAAAGCTGTGACGGACGGAAGGAGGGAAACCTGTGATTCATTTTTTGAATCGGGCGAAATTGTTGATCACCTGGGATCTGGAGTATTTGAATCAGGTGCGCGAGGCCCTGATGGATGCAGAGATCGAATGTATCTACCGAACCAGAACCTTGAAAAGTCCCTCCTTCTTCAGCGAAACCCGACGGGTGCGGGCGGAGAATTCCGATGGGGACGGAAAATTGGCCGTTGAGTACGTGCTGTATGTCTATAAAACCGACCTTGCCCGGGCAAAAACCTTTTTGTAAAAGGAGTACATTATGTCAATTCTGATTGAAAATGTAACTGCTGTTTTGATGGACGATGCAAATACCGTTTTGGGAAACGCCTTCGTCGCGGTGGAGGGTAGCAGCATTGCATACGTGGGAGAGAAGCGTCCGGAGGGAAGCTTCGAAACCATCGACGGAAAAGGCTGTGTCCTGATGCCCGGTTTCGTCAACTGCCACACCCATATTCCCATGACTCTGCTGCGGGGTTACGGCGGCGGGTGCGATCTGCATACCTGGCTTTATGACTATATTTTCCCTGCCGAGGCCAAGCTGGATGACCGTGCGGTAGCCGCCGGTACCGGGCTGGGTCTGGCCGAGATGATCGCCTCCGGCGTGACCTGCATTGCCGATATGTATGCCCATACCGGAACCATCGCGCAGGAAATCGTCAACGCAGGTATCAGTGCAAATCTATCCTGTGGCGGCGTCTACTTTGGGGCGGCAGAGGATTTTTCGCCTGACAAGTGCAATGACTGCAAAAATCAGATCGTTCTGACTGAGCGGTGGCATAACTACAACGACGGGCAGATTCTTGTGGATGCATCCATCCACGGTGAGTATACCTCCAACGCGCCCCTGTGGCAGTGGATGGCCGATTATGCCCGGGACCACGGCCAGCGGATGCACGTGCACGTGTCCGAAACCAAAAGTGAACACGCCGCCAGTCTGGAGCGCCACGGCAAGACCCCCATTCAGATTTTGAATGAGTACGGCGTATGGGACAACGGCGGAATTGCCGCCCATTGCGTGTATACCACCGAAGAAGACTGGGCCATTATGGCTGCCAAGGGGGTTACCGCCGTCCACAACCCCTATTCCAACCTGAAGCTGGGTTCCGGTGTGGCCCGTGTACCTGCCATGCGGGATGCCGGGGTCAACGTCTCTTTGGGTACCGATGGTGTCAGCTCCCACAATTCCACGGATATGTTTGCCGATATGAAGCTGGCGGCCATTCTGCACGGCGGTGTCAACTGCGCTCCCGGCGTGATCAGCGCCCGGCAAGCCCTGCAGATGGCCACAGTCAACGGAGCCGGAGCATTGGGCCGCAATACCGGCGTTATAGCCGCCGGAAAGACAGCCGATTTGATTCTGGTGGATTTCAGTGCGCCCAATTTGACCCCCTGCCATGACGTAGAGGAAAATCTGGTTTTCTCCGCCTGCGGAGCCAACGTGGTCATGAATATGGCCCGGGGCAAGGTCATATACAAGGATGGGGAGTTTTATACGCTGGATCTGGAGCGCATTCAGCGGGAGGTCAAAGAGTATGCACTTCCCCTTGTATTCGGAAAGTAACAGTTTGTTCTGCTCTCAAAAAAGGAAGGCGTGAGATCGTTTGTCCAATTCGGAAAAGAAAAACAC
>JAZOBG010000111.1:0-2773 GCA_045595865.1 Oscillospiraceae bacterium | reverse complement strand
GGTCATGCAAATTTGTTTCAGTATCCGCAGGAAGATCTGTCCCCAGGTAAGCTTCTCAACAGCTTCCTCCGCCACCAGGGGAATCTGCGCCAGGATCTGCTCTCCTGCCATGATGGATAGCGTGCCCAGCCGCTGGCCCTTACTGACAGGGGCGGTCACCGATTCATCCAGCTCCGTTCGATAGGAGACCAGGCTTTTCTGCGCCTTGTCGATCAAAATGGCGTTCTGCTGGCTGGGAACCGCCGCCACCGTGTCCCGCACGCCCAATTTAACCGGGATCGTTGCTGCCTCCGGGATTTCCGGGACGATGACCGCATAATTGGCAAAGCCGAAATCCAGCAGGCTTTTGCAGGCAGTGAAGCGCTCTGCGGAGGTCTCGCAGCCCATGACCACGGCGATCAGCTCCATGCCGTCCCGCTGGGCCGAGGCGGACAGACAGTACCCCGCCGCCGCGGTAAAGCCGGTCTTGAGACCCGTTGCTCCGTTGTAAAAGCGCACCAATTTATTCGTGTTAGAGAGGCCGAACGCGCCGCCCCGCACCGTATCCATCCAAATGGTGGTGTACTTTTTAATGTCCGGGTGGTTCACAAGCAGCTCCCGGGACATGAGGGCGATGTCATAGGCGGAGGTCTTGTGGTCCTTGGCATCCTCGCTGTCATCCAGGCCGGTACAGTTGACGAAATAGGTGTCCTGCATACCCAGTTCTGCAGCCCGTTTGTTCATCATATCCACAAAGGCGCTTTCGCTGCCGGCAATATGCTCGGCCATGGCGCAGGCGCAGTCATTGGCGGAGCTGACAGCGATGGATTTCACCATCTCCTCCACGGACATGGTCTCTCCCACCTTCAGATACACCTGGCTGCCGCCCTTGGCTGCTGCCGCTTCCGAGGCGGTCACCTGGTCGTCCCAGCCGATACGGCAGCTGTCGATGGCTTCCATAATAAGCAGCATGGTCATGACCTTGGTGACCGATGCCGGCGCTAATGCCTCGTGAGAATTTTTCTCATAGAGCACCGTGCCGGTGGCGGCGTCCATGAGTAAAGCACTTTTACCTGCCACCTCCGGCGCTGCCGCCTGGGCATTCACAGCCACCATGCCCAGAAGCAACGCCAAAACCACCGCAATAACAACCGTCCGTTTCATACCGATCCCTCCCGTAATTTCTAAGGTATCCTATGAAGCGTGTCCACGAAATATGCCGCCCCCAAAAAACGGGGGCGGCAATGTGCTTATTCGTCTTCTTCCACAGGCAGAGTGCTTACGATCGGCTTGCCATCACGGTTCAGCAGAGGGGTCAGGCCGCCTGCATAACCGCTGGACACAAACAGATAGTTCACACCGGTCTGCTTGTCGACATAGATCATTTCACAGCCCATATTTTCCGAATGGACTTTAATGAAGCGCTCTTCTTTTCTCGCCATATTACTCCTTTACGCCTTCCACCAGGCCGTTGGCCATGCCCACCAGGCTCTGCATTTGGCTGGGAATGATGATCTTGGTGGCCTTGCCGTCGGCTACCTTCTCCATAGCCTGAATGGACTTGAGCTTGATGACCTGGTCGTTGGGGGCCTGCTCATTCAGCATGCCCATGGAGTCCGCCAGGGCCTGCTGGACTTTACGGATGGCCTCAGCTTCACCGTCGGCCTTCAGAATGGCAGCTTCCTTTTCAGCCTCTGCACGGAGGATGGCTGCCTGCTTTTCAGCATCGGCACGGAGGATGGCGGATTCTCTCTCGCCTTCGGCGATCAGAATAGCGGACTTCTTCTGACCCTCTGCCTGCAGGATCGCCTGGCGGCGGTCACGCTCGGCCTTCATCTGCTTTTCCATGGAGTTCTGAATGTCAGAGGGAGGCAGAATGTTCTTCAGCTCCACACGGTTGACCTTGATTCCCCAGGGATCGGTGACTTCGTCCAGGATGGCACGCATCTTGGTATTGATGATGTCACGGGAGGTCAGTGTCTGGTCCAGCTCCAGGTCGCCGATGATGTTACGCAGGGTGGTAGCGGTCAGCGTTTCCATAGCGGCCATGGGCTGCTCAACGCCGTAGGTGTACAGCTTGGGGTCGGTGATCTGGAAATACACCACGGTGTCGATCTGCATGGTAACGTTATCCTTGGTGATAACGGGCTGGGGCGGATAGTCGTAAACCTGCTCTTTCAGAGTGACCCGACGTACAACCCGGTCAATGAAGGGAATCTTCAGGTGCAGGCCCACACCCCAAACAGCCTGAAACGCACCTAAACGTTCCACAACATAAGCGCGGGACTGTTGGACCACCTGGATGTTGGACACCACAAGGCCCAAAACGATAGCGATCAATGCTAAAATAATAATAATTTCCATAGTTATCCTCCTTTATTTTACAGCCGTGACAAAGACCTTTACACCTTCGACCCGGTCTACTTGGACTAATGCATTTTCTTCGATGGGCATGCCATCCGTACTTCTTGCGGACCATTCGATACCGTTCAGCTTGACCTGTCCTGTTCCTTCTATGTTATCGATAGCGGAAACCACCCGGCAAGTGGTGCCGACGACAGAATCCACATTGGTGCGGACAATTTTAGGATGGATGTACTTGCGCACCACCGGACGAAGCAAAAGCAGCATCACCGTGGAGACCACCAAAAAGATGACCACTTGCAGCCATACCAAATCACAGAAAAAACTGACGGTCATAGCAGCCAGCGCACCAATCACAAACCACATGGCAACCATGGTGACTGTGGATGCTTCTACCAGTAAAAACACCACCAGAAGCACAAACCAAATC
>JAZOBG010000110.1:0-6465 GCA_045595865.1 Oscillospiraceae bacterium | reverse complement strand
CCGATATCCATGGAGCCGGTAATGTTGACCAGAACGCCCTTGGCACCCTTGATGGAGGTCTCCAGCAGAGGGCTGGAAATGGCCATCTTGGCGGCCTCTTCCGCCTTGTTCTTACCGGCGGCGCGGCCCACACCCATGTGAGCCATGCCTGCATTCTTCATCCCGGCGGTCACATCGGCAAAGTCCAGATTGATGAAACCGGTGTTCTTGATCAAGTCGGAGATGGACTGCACGGCCTGACGCAGAACGTCATCGGCGATCTCGAATGCATTCGCAAAGGTGATCTTCTGATCGGTGGCGTACTTCAGGCGATCGTTGGGGATAATGACCAGACTGTCCACACGCTGACGCAGATCGTCAATGCCCGCCTCAGCCTGCTTCATACGACGGGCACCCTCAAAGGAGAAGGGTTTGGTGACCACACCAACGGTCAGAACGCCCATTTCCTTGGCGATATCAGCCACGATGGGAGCAGCGCCGGTGCCGGTGCCGCCGCCCATACCGGCGGTGATAAAGACCATGTCGGTATTCTCCAGCATCTTGGAGATGACGGTACGGCTCTCTTCGGCAGACTTGCGGCCCACCTCAGGATCGGAACCGGCACCCTTTCCGCTGGTCAGCTTTTCGCCAATTTGCACCTTATAGGTTGCGCTGGAAATATCCAAAAACTGCTTATCGGTGTTGACTGCAATAAAGTCCACACCTTTCATACCGGTTTTTACCATCCGGTTGACTACGTTATTACCGCCGCCGCCGACACCGATGACCTTGATGATATCGTCATTGTTGGGGCCCAGATCCAGACCGAAAGCCATAGCTCTTCCTCCTATGCATCTTATGTAAAAAAACAAGTTGTTGTATTTGAAATGGGCATACTACGCCTATATTTAGTTATTATTGTACTCTGCTTTTCTATACAGGTCAAGAAAAAAAGTAAAAAGTTTTCAGAAAGTCGGATCATCCGGGTTAAAAGTGGGATCCTTCAGTGTCAGATCAATAGTGCCCGGTCGCCCGGCTACTTTGGGATGCGCGGCTAATGCCTGCATGGTATGGATCAGTCGGTGGAAATCATCGCTGTACATGGGCATTTTCACCTTGTAATGCTCCTGATAGACCATGCGGATCTCGGTTGCCGCAGACAGATCCACGCTGTTTACCTCAGCGACCATCCCCCGCTCCTCCAGTGCAGCGAGAATGGATTTCAGCGAATCCAACTTGGTGGTCTCTTCCACAGAAACAGCTACCCTGTCACCTTCCGTGGGTTTCAAGGCGGTCAATCCGGTGATTTTCATGAAGGGTTGTGCAAGGGTGTCATCACCCTGCTCCAGCAGCTTGGCACTGCTGTCCAAAATCCACCAGGAATCGCCTTCCCCTTCCAAAGCCGCTACGGGAATACATTCGTTCACCGTGATCAAAAGCCCATTGGGCAGATCCCTGCGGATGTTCACTTCCTTAATGTAGGGCAGCGCACCCAAAATCTTTCGCCCGGTGGGTACCTTTTGTACCAGGAACAGATTATCCTCCATCTCCACGCCGGAGACATCAATGATCTGCTGCTCGCTGTAAGTGGTGCTGCCGGTAACCGTGATCTCCTCCACCCGGAAAAAGACAATGCAGCCGGCCACAAGGGCAGCCAGAATCAGCAAAACGGACAGCAGCTTATAGAGGACACCAAAGCGTCCCCTTCTGCGGCGGTATTTGCTGCCTCTTGCTGCCATTCGTTCATTCCTCGTTTTTCTTCAGTTTCGTACAATCTGCGCACCCAGTGCTCGAAGGTCTTCTTCCAGTCGTTCATAGCCGCGGTCCATGTGATGCAGACCGGTCAGGACCGTCTCACCCTCAGCGCCCAGCGCAGCCACGGCCAGTGCCGCACCGCCCCGCAAGTCGACAGCCCGGACGGTGCTGCCATGCAGCCGCTTTACGCCCGTGACCACGGCCACCCGACCTTCCACCCGAATGTTTGCACCCATGCGAGCCAGTTCATCCACATGCCGGTATCGGCTTTCAAAAATATGTTCCACAAAAATAGTACTTCCCTTTGCCGCAGCCAACGCTGCCATGACCGGGGCCTGAGCGTCGGTGGGGAACCCGGGATAGGGTGCCGTATGGATAGGCCGCACCCCGTTCAGCGGCCGATCACAAATCAGCCGAACACCATCGCCGTCACTGTACACACTGCAGCCGGCTTCACGCAAAACAGCAGTAACGGTGGACAGATTCCGCCAATCCACCCCACGCACCTTTACATCGCCCCCTGCCGCCGCAGCGGCAGTCAGGTAGGTAGCCGCCACGATGCGGTCTCCCATAACGGTGTGTTCACCGCCGCGAAGGGTGTGTCCACCCTCAACAACGATCGTAGAAGAGCCGGCCCCCCGTACATTGGCCCCCATGGCATTCAGGAAGGTCTGCAGGTCGGCAATTTCGGGTTCGCGGGCGGCATTCAGGATCACGGTGACACCCTTTGCACCGCAGGCCGCCAGCATGATATTCTCGGTGGCACCCACACTGGGCAGGGCCAGATTGATTTCGGTTCCGAGCAAACCGTCGGTACTGCAATGCAGGCCGTCCGGTGCCAGCTCTGTCCGGGCGCCCAGCGCACGCATGGCAGCCAGATGCAGGTCAATGGGACGAGGCCCCAGCTCACACCCACCGGGCAAATTCAGTTCGGCACACCCCGTCCGGGCCAAAATGGCACCCAGAAAGATGACCGAGGAGCGCATTTCACGCATAAGGACATCGGGCACCTTGCAACCGGAAATTCGGGAGGCATCCACAGTGACCGTGTCCCCTTGCCGTGTTGTCTTACAACCCAAATGTTCCAGAATAGCCAGCGAGGCATCCACATCGGACAGGCGGGGACAGTTTCGAATGACACTGACCCCCGGAACAAGAACGGCAGCCGCCAGAATAGGCAGCACACTGTTTTTTGCTCCATGTATGTATACTTCACCGGACAGGCACCGGCCGCCGGTGATCCGCAATTCGCTCATGGACTTCCCTCCGCTTCATGGTTAAAAATCTAAACCATGCTATGCGAAGGATATTTTTTTGTTACCCGGACACGTGCTGAATCAGCCCGCGCAGCACCTGATAGATCTGTTCAGCAGCATCGGTGATGGACCGGCTGCTTAGGGCACGAACCATTTCATCCCGTTTGGCGGAATTGGTCAGAATCCCGGCCGCACCCTCATACAGGACCGCCCCGGAGCATTCACTCTCGGGCAGCAGCACGGCGCCGCCATGCTCAGCAAGCACCTTGGCATTTTGGGTCTGATGGTCAGCCGTCACATTGGGTGATGGCACCAGAATGGCCGGCTTGGCGATAGCGGCCAGTTCGGCAATCGTGGACGCACCGGCACGGCAGATGACCAGATCGGCGGCAGCGCACACCAACGGCATGTCATAGATATACTGGCGCAGATCCAGCATAGCGTTTTCGGGGCAATTGGCCTTCATGGCATCGTAATTGCGCCCGGCACCGTGAATGTGGTGGAAAGGAAATCCGTTTTCCTGCTCCAGCTTGAAAAACTCGCTCATATAACCGTTCATCACATCGGCACCGAGACTGCCAAAGAAGGACAGCAGCAGGGGTTTGTCGTCGGTCAGGCCCAACTGAGCGCGGGCCTCCTGGCGAGTGCAGCGGAAAAAGTCGCCGCGCACCGGAGTGCCGGTGACCACTACTTTTTCAGGATCGTCGTAATGGGCACGGGAGTCCTCAAACCCTACCATAACGGCATCCACCACTCTGGACAGGGCCTTGGTGGTCAGGCCGGGAACGGCATTGGACTCGTGCACGGCCGTGGGAATACCACGCCTGGCAGCCGCTTTGACCACGGGGAAAGAGGCGTAACCGCCGCTACCCACCACCAAATCGGGCTTGAACTCATCCAGAATGGCAGCGGCCTGCTTTCGGGATCGGGTCAGGTTCAGCAAAGTACCCACATTGTGCTTAATGGCCGCAGGAGACAGGGAACGGTAAAAGCTGGAGATGGTGACCGTTTTCAGATCAAACCCCTCCTGCGGTACCAGCCGGGTCTCCATACCGCCGTCGGCGCCCACAAAGAGCACCTTACAACCAGGGTGGCGCTCCTGAAACAAGCGGGCCAGCGCTACAGCAGGATTGATATGGCCGGCGGTACCGCCGCAGGCAAACAGAATATTCATGAAACGTCCCCCTTAGAGGCATTTTATCCCTGTTTTGGCGCCGGGATCTGGCGCGATACGCTTAATACAATCCCCATTTCAGCCAGCTGGATCAGCAAGGCCGTGCCGCCGTAACTGAAAAAGGGCAGTGAAATACCGGTGACCGGCAGCAGGCCGGTGACCACACCGATGTTGAAAAACACCTGGAATGCAAACAGGGTGATGACACCTACGATCAACAGGGCGCCAAACCGGTCACGGGCATGGAGCGCCAGCCAGTAGCCACGCAAAATAAGAAGGGCAAAGAGCACCAGCACCAGTGCCGCGCCAATAAAACCCATTTCTTCACAGAGGATGGAGAATACAAAGTCGTTTTCCGGTTCAGGCAGGAACAAATGCTTCTGGGTGCTGTTGCCCAGCCCCTTGCCCAGCAGACCGCCGGAGCCAATGGCCAGCAGGGACTGGATGGACTGGTATCCCTTGCCCAGTTCATCGATCCACGGGTCTCTCCACAGCTCGATACGCGCAGTCATGTACTCGGTGTTGTTGATAATATACCAGAGTGCACCGGCCACGAGAGCACCGCCGCCCACAAACCAGTAAAGCTTAACTCCGGAGGCAAATAAAACAGCTGCACCGGCCACCATAATCAAAATAGTGCCCGACATGTGAGGTTCCAGCAGCATCAGGAAGGCCACCACCAGTAGTATCCCGGCATAAGGGATCAGCTCCAGCAGACCAATACGGTCCAGAAAGCCAAGGATCCAGCCCACGATACTGCGGCGGTTCCACTTTTTCTTTTTCTGCGAACCGCGCTTGGACAGACGGGCCGAGAAATACAGCACCACACCCAGTTTGGCAACCTCCGACGGTTGGAAGTTAATGGGGCCGATTTTGATCCAGCGTTGGGCACCCACCTCAGCCTCACCCCAACCAAAGGGAATGACCAGTACCAACAGCGCAATTGCAAAGAGCAGAACGAAAACCGACATCCAGCGCCAGTGTTGGTAATTGAGCTTGGATACAAAGTAGAGAACCAGTACACCGCCCGCCCCAAAGAGGGCCTGCTTCATAAAATAATTGTAGGGACTGATCCCGTCATAATAGGCAGTAGCATAGGAGGCCGAAAACACGGTGATCAAACCGATGGCCAACAGCATCAAAGTCAGCATCAGGAAGGGCAGATCCATGGGGCCGCGGGCCAACTGTTCTTCCATTGTCAAATCGCGCTGTGCCTTTGCCATGAGATCTCCCTCCCTTCCGAAAAATCAACTAAATTTTATACTCCATAGCGTCCCATAACGCCCAACAGGGCGATGACGCAGAACACCAGCGTAATGCCGGAGAAGACGAAAAACAGCTTCTTTTCGCTCCAGCCGCCCATCTCAAAGTGGTGATGCAGGGGAGCCATGCGGAAAATACGTTTGCCGTGGGTCAGTTTGAAATAGAGCACCTGAATGATGTCCGAGGCAGTCTCGGCAATATAAATGATGCCCACCAGAATCAAGATCAAGGGCATATCCAACGCGAAAGCCATGCCGCACACGGCGCCGCCCAGAAACAGAGATCCTGTATCACCCATAAAGACCTTGGCAGGGTGGAAATTATAAACCAGGAAGCCGATCAGCGCACCCACCAGCGCGCCGGCGAAATTACCCAGACCTACCTGCCCCCAAAGAGCGCACACTACCATATAAAACAGTGCCACAGGCACCGTCACACCGGCAGCCAGACCGTCTACACCATCAGTGATATTAACGGCGTTGACACATCCCACCATGACGAAGGCGGCAAAAATCATGTACACCACCCAGGGCAGTACGATCTTCACATGAAAGAAAGGAATGTACAGATCAGGAGACAGATGTCCGGTATAGCGCAGCAGAGCCGTGAATGCAATGGCCGCCGCCAGCTGCAGCAGGAATTTCTGGGAGGCAGTCAGGCCGGTATTTTCCTTCTTTTTCAGCTTGGCGTAGTCGTCCACAAAGCCGATCAGACCGAACACCAGTGCAAACGCAAAGACCAGCAAACCACTGCCGTCTCCGCCGCCGGTCACCAGCGCCAGCAGCACAGCGGCCAGAATGCCCACGATGAACATAATACCACCCATGGTAGGTGTGCCTTGTTTGGACATATGCCAGGTGGGGCCGTCTGTCTTGATGGACTGGCCTGCCTTTACTTTGCGCAGAAAGGGCACCAGAAACCTACCGACCACAGCCGAGACAAGAAAGGCCACCACGGCGGGCAGTACGTAAGATAATATCATTTGCATGCTTTCAACCTCCGGACTTTTTCACAAATGGCATGGTATTATATCACGTT
>JAZOBG010000109.1:0-3404 GCA_045595865.1 Oscillospiraceae bacterium | reverse complement strand
TCGTTGCCCGAGGCCAGAGCCAGCAGGTCACGCACCCGCAGACCCTTGAACCGGGGGGGCTGCTGGAAGCCGTAGCTGATGCCCATCTGAGCGCGCTCAGTCACGGTCAGTTCGGTCATATCCTTGCCATTCCAGATGATCTGTCCGCTGGTAGCAGGGACCAGGCCCATAATGGCCTTGGCCAGCGTGGTCTTGCCGCCGCCGTTGGGGCCGGTGATGACCACGAATTTATTGTCCTCAATGGTCAGGGAGATGTCGCGCAGGATATCCAGAGTACCCTCTTCACTCTCAACCCGATAGGACAGATTCTTAATTTCGAGCATACTTGTTTGTCGCCTCGCTTTTGTAGGTTGCTGTTATCATTCGGTACCCATAGTATACCACATATTTCTTATTGGAACAAGGGCAGACGGTGACTTCATCACAAAAGGGGTGGTAAACTTACCCGACATTGTCTTTTTTGGGGGACTGTGGTATGCTTTTTTCAGAATGTAAACCCATGGTTGACGGATTTTAACGCCCCGGTTGGTGGCTTGCCGGGCGTGGTTTTGGTATGGTAAAGGCACAAAGGAGGTCGATGGTTATGACCGTAGGACAGCGAATCGCACAAAAGAGAAAAGAACTGGGACTGTCGCAGGAATCGCTGGGTGAGCAGCTTGGTGTTTCCCGTCAGGCGATCTATAAATGGGAATAGGACACATCTTTGCCGGAAATCGAAAAGCTGATCGCCCTGAGCAGGATTTTCGGTGTGTCCATCGGCTGGCTGCTGGGGGTGGAGGAACCCTCGGTGGAACCGGATGGGTCGGAGCCATGTGAACAGGAAACGCAAAATGCCGGGGAGTTGACGGCGGCTCAGCTTGCCATGGTGGAGGAGATCGTCCGCCGCTATCAGGCGGCCCAGCCCAAGCCGCCCAAACGCCGCAGATGGCCTTGGGTGCTGGCGGTGCTGGTTCTGATTATCGTTTTCGTCAAGCTGTTTTCTTCTCTGAACGAGCTGAAGAACGATTTTAACCAAATTGAAACCTCAGTTAATTACATTGACCGCAACGTAGACAATCAAATCAGTTCCATCACCAATCGGGTGGAGGATGTTCTGGAGCGCATGAACAGCTTCACCGTGGAGCACAGCGCCGAAATCGTCAGCGCCGATCTGGCTGCCAATACGGTCACTTTTGAGCTGAAGGCGGTACCCAAAACCTACACCGAGGGGATGACGGCGGTGTTTCAGGCGGAGTACGGGGACGGAACGGTGGAAGTGGAGGCTGTGCAGGGAGAGAACCGGAGTTATTCCGCCGCGCTGACCTGCCCGCTGACCGATGAAATTATTATTTCCGCTGTGTTCGTCACCGGGGACAAGCGGGAGACGCAGAAGATCCAGACCTTCTATGAGCTGTACCGCAACAGCTTTCCGATTCAATACATCTCGGCAGGACCGTTGTTCTTTGATATGCAAGGCGATGTGCTTCAGGCAAGACCGTTCCACGTCGCCCTTGGGGTGTACAGAGGAAATGAAATGGCTGCGGCACAGGCCCGGGATATGCGCTTGGGTCTGTTTTGCGACAACAAGCTGGTATATTGGCTGGAGAGGCTGGAAGAACAACCGGGAAATTTCTACGGGGACTACGACGAGAACGATCTGTTTTTCCACAATCCCACCGAATATACGCTGGAACGGGATGGGGAATACTGTCTGGCGCTGGTGGTCACGGACGTATACGGCCGAGAACTGGTCTATTCCGAACACCCCATCGTCTACGAAGGGGGCGAAGTCGGCGAGGACGACGGCACCGGCGACTGGACCTATGCAAATGAGTATGCGTTGACCAGCGACCCGGCAGATTGGGAATATTAAGCTGTCTAAAATGAGCAAACACCTCCTGTTTTTCATAGTATGGGTTGTAACTATGAAAAACAGGAGGCGTTTCTTTATGGAAAATCAACGACCCACGCGGCCCATGCCGGAGCCTGACCCCGGAATGTGCGGCTGCGATCGGGATTTGTTTTTGCGTGTATGGGACCGGGTCATGCCGGTGGAGCGGCCCGATTGCCCCATTGTGGTGGAGCGAAATGGTGAAATGAATCAACCTGCTGTTCCGGCGACGCGGACGATGCCGCTGCCCGAGGAACGGATGGATCGTCCCATGCCTGCGGCAGACAGTGCCGGGGATGATTTCCCCACCAAGGACGACGTGCCCTGTCTGGGCAGCGGGGGAGAGGCCGATCGGGAGAGATTGCAGGAAATGGTCGGGTGGGAACTGGCTGCATGGCGGCATTATCAAGCTCTGGCCCGCCGGGGCGGACAGGGTGGACGCACCCTTGCGGCGCTGGCAGAGGGCTGCCGCCGCCGGGCCAAGCGCCTTTCGGCGGCGCTGTTTCTTGTTTCCGGTGTGCGGTTCTGGCCAGCCGGGCAGACCTTGGTGCCCGCACCACGGTCGTACTTTACCGCCCTGCGGGAGCATTTTATTGCCGAGCAGAACCGGGGGCAAAGCTATCGCGCCGCTGCCGAGGAGAGCAGGGACCACTGCCTGCAGATGCTGTACTTAGATCTGGCCGACGAGTGCATGGAACACGCCGGGCGTATCCGGATGCTGCTGGAGAATTCGTAAAAAAGGAACGCGGTGCGCCATCGGCGTACCGCGTTTGCTCAATGGGCAATGTTGTATTTCTCCAGCAGAGAATCCATGAAGTCGTTGAATCGCTCGCTGCGGATCCACCATGGGTACTCTCCGTAGGACATTTCAAAGATTCCGTAGTAGCAGAGGTTGTACTTCTCACCGTCCACCGAAATGCGAATGCCACAGGTGGGGGTGGGGCCGGCGAGGTCTTTGTTTTTCTGAAAGTGCAGCCGGTTGGTTCGGTTGACCTGCTTGACCAATTCCTCGGTTTCTTCTGCGGAAAGCGGACGGAGTCCCCGTTCTGACCAAAGAACGGCCTCCTCCACGTCCTCCGCTGACAGCCGATTGGCCCAGGTCCATGGTTTGGCTGCCATGGGGTCGATCAGCACAACGGCAATCACGATGCAAACGGCAGCCAAAGCGGCAAGTAAAATTCGCTTTTTCATCGGGGCAGCCTCCTTACGAATCCATTTCTGACCTCATTATACAGGATAGACCGAAGGAAATCTTTAACAAATCATTACAAATTTAAGTCAAACGAAAAATCAGGTGCCGTCGGATGACAGCACCTGATTTCGATGTGAGGCGATGTTTGCCGGAGTTGCCCAAGGGCGGCGAAACGGCTCAGGTTCAGGCGTTTTTGCGGGA
Organism: Oscillospiraceae bacterium; assembly: GCA_045595865.1. Lineage (GTDB taxonomy): Bacteria > Bacillota > Clostridia > Oscillospirales > Oscillospiraceae > JAJPXI01. Next base: position 141 of record JAZOBG010000109.1, on the reverse strand, counting down.
GGCACGCTTGACGGCCTTGACGATCTCGCTGATGACCAGAGGCATCAGGCCCAGGATCACGACGGCGACCCACTCGATGGCGGTCAACGGGGTGACGCTGAAGATGCCGCGCAGGAAGGGAACCAGCAGGACGGCCAGCTG
>JAZOBG010000108.1:0-5469 GCA_045595865.1 Oscillospiraceae bacterium | reverse complement strand
ACCTATCTGGCTTACGGCTACAACTTCACCGTCAAGACCTATCTGAAGCAGGTTTACGGCAAGCATATGACCGAGAAGGCCTTCCGCACCTGCGTTGAAAACTCTCAGCTGGCTTCCGAATACTACACCACCAATCTGAAGGCTTTCGCCGACTACTCCGACGCCGAGCTGGAAGCTTTCTATGATGAGCACACCAACGAACTGGACTCTGTCCACTTCTACTTCCGCACCTTCAGCAGCACCGCCGAATCCGCTACCGATGCCGAGGGCAACACCATCGAACCCACCGAGGAGATGGAAGCTGCCGCTCTGGCCAAAGCAAAAGCCGACGCTGACACCGAGGCTGAGGCAGTCAAAGGCAACCTGTCCGCCGTGGAAGGCAGCGAGGATTACACCGAGCAGAAGGGCCGCCTGAGCGACACCTCTTCCTTCTATTACGACTGGGTCATGGATCCCGCCCGTCAGGCCGGTGACTCCATCGTGTTTGAAGGTACCGGCGCCTATTATGTTGTGGTCTTTGCCGAGCGTTTCCGCGACGAAGCTGCCACCGTTGATGTTCGCCACATTCTGGTCGAGGCCGCCAACGAGGACGACCCTGCCACCGAAGATGTAGACGAGTCTACCGAGGATCCCACCGTCAAGGCCTTTGCCGCCGCTGAACAGAAGGCGCAGGAGCTGCTGGATCAGTGGAAGGCCGGCGATGCTACCGCCGCCTCCTTCGGTCTGCTGGCCAACGAGTACTCTGCCGACGCCGGTTCCAACAACAACGGCGGCCTGTACACCAGGGTTGCTCCCGGCGATATGATCGCTGACTTCGACGCCTGGATCTTCGCCGAGGGTCGTCAGGCCGGCGACACCGGTCTGGTCAAGGACACCGAGTCCTATACTCAGGGCTGGCATGTTATTTACTTCCAGGCTGAGAATGAACCCACCTGGAAGGTTGCTGCGCGCGAAGCTCTGTGGGTTCAGGAACTGAAAGACACCGTGGAGATCGTCCGCACCGACAAGCTGGACTCTGCCATCGGCTAAGAAAACCAAACGTCAAAACGACCCTGCGGTTTTCGCAGGGGCGTTTTCCGACACTCTGGAGGAACAACATGAACGATCAATTTCTGCGTACCGAAATGCTGCTGGGAAAGCAGGCCATGGAAACGCTGGCAGCATCCCACGTGGCGGTATTCGGTCTGGGCGGCGTGGGCAGCTGGTGTGCCGAGGCACTGGCCCGCAGCGGCGTGGGCAGACTGACTCTGGTGGACGACGACATGGTCAGCCCTACCAACATTAACCGTCAGGCGCAGGCCGTCTACTCGGCCCTCGGTCAGCCCAAGGCCATTGCCATGGCGGTCCGTCTGCGTGACATCAACCCCAACGGAACCTTTACCCCCAAATGTTTTCGCTACAGCGCCGAAGGCCGCGAGGATTTCTTCCCCGCCGACTACGATTATGTGGTGGATGCCATCGATCTGGTTTCCTGCAAATTGGATCTGATCGAAACCACGCTGAAGGAAGGTATTCCAATGGTATCCGCACTGGGTACCGGCAACAAACTGGACGCCACCCAGTTCCGCATCACCGACATTTCCAAGACCGAGGGCTGCCCTCTTGCCCGTATTATCCGAAAAGAACTGCGCGCCCGCGGCATCAACCATCTGAAGGTGGTCTTCTCTCCCGAACTGGCCGCCGAAACCACCCAGCCGGAGACCGAAACTCCCCCGCCGGGCCGCCGTTCGGTTCCCGCAAGTGCCCCCTGGGTTCCCCCTGTCGCCGGTTTCCTGCTGGCACAGACGGTCATTCAGGACCTGATTTCTGACAAATCCGAATAAGCAAAAAATCTCCTTGGTTCTAAACCAAGGAGATTTTTCATTCTGTCTTATCTTCTGCGGCCCCGGTAGGAACCGTTGCTGGAGCGGCCCCCTCTGCGGCCGTATCTGCGGCGGCTTTTGCGGCGACTTTTGCGGCGTACAATGGCACGAATGATCAGTACGATGACGGCAATCAGCAAAATCACGACCAGCAGAACCACCAACGTGATCCAGTTGGGATTTTTCAGCAGCTGAATGGGATTCCAGGATGCTGTGACCACTTTGCGTCCCTCGGGGGCAGCATAGGCTTCCGGCACCTGTTCCAATTCATCCAGATAGGAGGCCAGCGCGTACCACTCCTTGACCTCACTGCCGTTTTCATTCTTGATGATGTGGGCCTCGAAATCGGTGATCTCATTGCCCTGGGCGTCCTTGGGCACGATGGACAGCAGGCCGAAGGACTTCTCCCGGACGGTACCCAGCATCTGGGCCGAGTACAGGCCGGTGACCACGCGGTAAAGACGGTCCGCTTCCAACTCGACCACGCTGCCGTCGGCCAGAATCTGGCCGCAGCCGGTGACCTTGTTGAAAATCATGCGGTTGGTGTTATAGCTCCAGGTCATGCCGGCGCCATACAGCTGCACACCCGACATCAGGGGTGCCACCGAGGCATCCACCTCAAAGGCATCCTTCAGCTCGTCACCGGTCAGCCAGACCGAAACCAGCGGATAACCGGGAGTTCCGTCGGCACCCGAGCCGAGGGACGAAACGTTGAAGGCATCGGCCACGGTAATGTCGCCCGCCGGGAAGGATCCACGGATCACGCCGTGACCCACCACAGCAAAGTCCACGGGGACATAGTTTTCACCCTCAGCCTGCTGTACAGCGTAGAGGTAGCTGTCGGCAATCAGATTGCCCAGGCTGTCCTCCTCCTGCTCGTTGCCGAACTGGCTGAAGGGGGTAAAATCAAAGGAAGTGCTGGCCAAAACCTGATCGAAGGTGTAACCAAACTGGGACAGATATACGCTCTCCACCTCAGTCTTGTACCGCTCCGCCAACTGGGCCATGGCAGGGTCCTCAGCTACCGTTTCGTCCACAGGGATCAGACGGTAGTCCTTCAGGGCAACCTCCCCGCCGCTCTTGGTAATGGTCACCACACCGAGATTCTTGACATATTCACCGCAGGAAACGATCAGCGTATCGTTGACCTGAATGGGCTCATTCAGCGTGGTGTGGGTGTGGCCTGAGATGATAACATCAATGCCGTCCACTGCCTTGGCCAGCTCGTAGTCCTCCCCCTCACCGCCCCAAGTTCCGGTGTGGGACAGACAAATCACAAAATCGGGTTTTTCGTTCTCTTCCAGATATTCCACGATGCGTTGGGCGGCATCGGCAATGGGTTCAAACTCCATGCCCGACATGGGGGCGCAATCGTCGGCGTCCTCGCCCAGCAGACCAAACACGGCCACACGCAGGCCGTCTCGCTCCACGATGGTGTAATCACTGATGCCGTAATTTCGCCATGCATCCCAGGAATCGGTATCGCTCTGGGGCGGCTTGTAGTTGACCTGCACCATAGCGGGCAGCTTTTCGCCGCTGGCCACGGCCGCATTGAGCATATCGGCCAGCCCGGCTGCACGGAAATCAAATTCGTGGTTACCCAGGGTGGTCACGTCAATGCCCAGTTTTCCCATCAGACGCAGCTCGGGGGCATCGGTGGTAAAAATGGTCTGGTACAGGGTGCCCATGGAAAAATCGCCGCCGTCCAGCGTGACAACGGGATATTCGGCAGCGGCACGCTCCTGCTCCAGCAAGGTAGCCAAACGGGCGAACCCGCCGTATTCGCCGCCATCCTCATCTGCCATGGGCAGAATGTGGTCGTGCATATCATGGGTAAACAGGATGGTCAGCCCCTGCTCTGCAGGGGCGGCTGCAGCCGGCAGTACCAGGGTGCATAAAACCATCAACACTGCCAGAAACGATGCAGTTGTTTTTCTCACACGCATAATTACCCCTCCGTTGAACGAGCGATTTTAATGCCGGTAACAATGACTGCAAAAATGAACCAGAACAGATACAAGCTGCGGGTATAGAACCAAACGTACTCCACCAGTCCCATGACCAGAATGCCGCAAAGGCCGGAAACCGCAGCGGCAATCATCAGCTTGACCCGGCGGTCGGCAACCGCGCAGGCTTTTACCGCGCGCTTGCCCTGATGGACCATGGCCCCCAGGAAGGTCAGCAGGCCGAAGATTCCGGTCTCCGCCCAGACCTGCAAATAGAGATTGTGGCTATGCACCGGGTAGGCTCCGTTGTACATGGGCGGATACAGCTTAAAGGTATTGTGAAGCACATTGCTGCCCAAACCGGTACCCTGCAGCCAATAATCTTTCAGCAAGAGTAAGGTGGCCTTGTAAATCGAAAACCGATAACTGGTAGAGCCGTCTCCCTTGTGGCCAATTGTCAGGATGCGGTTATAAATGGTCTCAGGCAAAACAGGCAGGCAGCATAACCCGACAATCACAAGTACCGGGATCAGCCGCCAGTTCCAAAGCAGCACAAAAACCACGACAGTCACCGCAAACCCGATCCAACCGGCACGGGAATAGGTCTGGGCCAGTGCCAGTGCGCAAAAAGCCAGAGAAATCAATGCCCCGCATCTGCCGTACCAGGTTTTTGCGTTCAACACCAGTGCATAAGTCAGGGGCATGGCCATGACCAGAATACCTGCAAAGGCATTGGGGTTATCAAAGAAGGAATAAATACGTCCGGGCATTCCCTGATTCAGTTCCAGCGTCATATCGGTCTGGCTGGCCTGGATCTCCACACCCACAGCGCCCTGATAACATCCGTACAGAGCAGCCACGGTAATACCGATCACCACCAGAGTCACCAGATGACTAAGTTGACGGTAATCCTTAACCGAACTGATTGCCAAAATCAGAATCAGAAAGGCAGTCAGCTGGAACACCAGAAATCGCACGGAAATCCATGTGTCCCGTGAAATCACCACGCTGCAGCAGATCACCGCCATGTTCAGGATCACATAGGGCCCCAGCGACTTCACATCAAACCTCTGGCCCCTCCGGTGACTTCCGCTCAGGACAAAAAGCACACTGACGAGCAATACGCCCAGAAAAGCGTACATATTGTCCCACTTGGAGTGGTCGATGGACATGGTCACCATCAGAAGCAGCCCCAACAGCACGGGCGTGTTCTCTCCCAGAACGGAGGCAGTCCGAAGGAGGGTACTTCCTTCCCATTGGGGTCGGATTGATTCGTGGACCCAGGTCAGGACAGAGGCGGGCAGATTCGCCAGTCTGGTCAAAAGCAGACACAGAACACTGGTTTTCCAAAGGGTTCCCAATCGCCCCTCCCGCCAGAAGAAAGAACAAACTGCACTTCCTCCCGCCGTGCGGACTACGGCAGCCAGAAAGCGGGCCACAAAACCATCCACAAACAGGAAACGATAGACACCGCTGTTCTTGACCCAATTGCCCGCTGTACCGCCGGTAAAGAAGGCCGCGATCTTTCCAAACACACTGCTTTGAAACAGGTTTCCGATCACTCCGGCCACGCGCAGCAGCCATTGGATGATCAAACTGTTATGCACAATGGTCACCGTTGCGCCTCCTCTCCCCGATACAGCGCCAGTATTTTCTCGCAC
>JAZOBG010000107.1:0-11375 GCA_045595865.1 Oscillospiraceae bacterium | reverse complement strand
GCGCTTGGCACTATTGCGGCGACCAAGACTCAGGGCAAGTTCCGCAGCGAAGGCAAGGAATACGTGATGAAGGATGGCGACATCGTCAACTTCCTGTTCAATGTGTAAGATAGGGTCTCCCCTACCATCCACACCTGATTTTTAACGCAAAGGAAAATTACCATGGTGCAACGCAAACAAAGAAAAGACAACAGCGGCGTGCTGATGCACTTGATTCTGATCGTGCTGTTTCTGTTTTTGGCAGTTTCTCTGATCGTCAAGAGCTGTATCCCCGCTGTTCCCGGCAGCAGCGCCGGCAACAACCCCGACGATCCCATTACCCCCGGTGTGTCCTCAGATCCCGTGGATCCGGATGACCCTGACGATCCCGATGACCCTGACGATCCCGGCGAGTCCACCGGACCGGACAACCCCGTTGAGCCCACTGAGCCCTATGTGACCTCCACCGCTTCCATCGGTGTCACGGGTGACATTCTGCTGCACGGACCTGTGCTGCGGTCTGTCCCTCGTACCGGTGAGTATTACGATTTTGAGGAATGCTTCCAGTATATCAAGGCCTACTATGAAAGCTACGATTTCATGATTGCCAACCTGGAAGTCTCCCTTGGCGGCTCTGCCGCCGGCGAATACAAGGGCTATCCCATTTTCAACAGCCCCGACAGCATTATTGATTCTCTGCAGTGGGCAGGCGTGGACATGCTGCTTACCGCCAATAACCATTCCTACGATACCGGCCACAACGGCTTTATCCGCACCCAGGAAGTTTTGCGGGAGAAGGGCATGCTCTACAACGGCACTCAGCTCAGCGAGGATGAACCCAACTACACCGTTCAGGATATCAACGGCATCAAGGTCGGTATGGTCACCTACACCTACGATACCGGCCTCACAGACAGCGGCAACACCACCCTCAACGGATTGGTCGTGCGCCTGGAAGACTCCAACCTGGTGAATCACTTCGACTATTCCTATATGGATAAGTTCTACAGCGAAGTGGAATCCGCCATTGCCTCTATGGAGGCAGAGGGCGCGGATGTGGTCATGTTCTTTATCCACTGGGGCAACGAATATCAGACCACGCCCAGCACCACCCAACAGAAGATCGCACAAAATCTGTGCAACCTGGGTGTGGATGTGATCGTAGGCGGTCACCCCCATGTGGTACAGCCTATGGATGTGCTCACCTCTGAGACCGGCGAGACTACCTACTGCATCTACTCCACCGGCAACGCGCTGTCCAACCAGCGCCGTTCCCAGATCACCAGCGCCCCCAACGGTCATACGGAAGACGGCATAATCTTCGGCGTAGAATTCCAGCGCTGGAGTGACGGCTCGGTCACTATCTCTGATATTGATGTGACACCTCTGTGGGTCAGCCTGGATTATTCCGGCAACGATTCCACTTACACCATTATCCCTGTGGATCTGGACTACAATTCCGATGAAGCGCTCACCGTGTTCGCTCAGGACATGAACAATGCCCTTGATACGGATCTTTCCGAATCCACTATCAAGTCCTTCTTCACTTCCCATGCCAACAGTATCAACGGCTCTTACAACCGTACGATGCAGATCCTTGGAACAACACTGGACGAGTGCCGCCAGGCACTGGGGCTTGATTCTACAGAAGATAATACGGATACTGAAGAAGTACCGCAGTAAAATGAAAGGTCCCACCGTCGGTGGGACCTTTTTGCGGCAGATACACGCAATTCCGCAAATTTTCTTGTTTTTTCACAGAATTACTGGTATCATGATTGCAGAAATATTGCGCAACACTTTCGCTCCCATTTTTTCTTGAAGGAGGAGGTCCATGGTGAAAAATCTAATGAAAAACCGGGCATTTGCCTTTGCAGCCATTGCGGTTATTTATGTCCTGGCGGCAATCGTGGGAATTCTTACTTATCGGGCGTTGAATTTACCCTGGTGGCTCTCCCTTCTGATCGCCGATGCGGTCGCCACCGTTTTCACCTTTACTTTCAGCGTGCTCTTCAAAAACGCATCGGTCTACGACCCCTATTGGAGTGTGCAGCCGCCGGTAATTTTGATCGCCTTTGCTGTTGGCAATGAGCTGACCCTGCTGGGCGTTCTGCTGCTGATCGCAGTGCTGTTCTGGGCCATCCGTCTAACCGCCAACTGGGCCTACACCTTCAAGAATTTGGAACATCAGGACTGGCGCTACACCATGCTGCGGAAAAAAACCGGCGTATTCTATCCTTTCATCAACTTCACCGGTATCCACATGGTGCCCACGCTGATCGTTTACGCCTGTATTCTGCCTTCGGTTTATGCTGTTAGAAACGGTGTGGCTGCCAATGTGGGCAGTGTCTTGTTTGTTTGCGTATCGGTAGGCGCTGCCACCATGCAGGGTATTGCGGATGTACAGATGCACCGGTTCCGCAAGAACAGAACCAGCGGTTTTATTCGGAGCGGTCTGTGGAAATATTCCCGGCACCCCAATTACTTAGGTGAGATCCTCATGTGGTGGGGTATTGGTTTGGCTGCGGTCTGTGCTGCGCCGCAGGCATGGTATTTGCTCCTGGGAGCACTGCTCAACACGGTACTGTTCCTAGTGGTGAGCATCCCAATGGCTGATAACCGCCAGTCCCGGAAAGAGGGCTTTGCAGAATATAAAAAGCAGACCAGAATGCTGCTTCCGATCAAAAAGTAAATCAAAACACCCTCTGTTAAGCACAAAAAACGGATACCCGGTGGGTATCCGTTTTTTTAGTATTGGGCTTAAGTTATAACTCTATCCGTCAAAATAATTGCTCGTCATGTAGTATTGCGGGAAAAACTCCTGTTTGAAGGGTATAGATCCCTATGGGGCTGCCCGTCATCCGTCTCTTTTGGTGCGCGAGGGGCTTGAAAGACTCCTATGCGCAGCCTTAGACGATCAGGTATGTATCCAGAATGTCACTTAAGCGGCCTTTGGGGGTTTTCTTTTGATCAGTAGGAACGCTACGCCAACACCGGCACCGGCTGCCGCAATACCGATAAGGACGACCACCCACCAGGAGATGCCTTCGGGCGCATCCTGCTGGGAATCATCCTGTTGATGAGGACTCTCCTGCTGGACAGGCTGTATAGGTGCATGGTCAGCAGGCTTTGTGTTCTCAGGGGGTTCCTCGGTACCCGTAGAAGTGGGCTCTTCGGAAGCTCCCTGGCTGGGCTCCTCGGCTGCTTGCGCTACTATCAGGGTATAGACCGCATACTCCTCGCCGCCGTCACCGGCTGCGCAGATACAGAAGGTGTAACTGCCGGGTTCGGCGGGTGTGCCGGTAAGCGTACCGTCCTTGGCCAGGGTCAATCCGGTCTTCTCGAAATCATTCTCTTTGCCGGGGTTGTAGTACACCGCAAACTCTGCCTCCGGGTCGCTGCAGCTGATCTTGGTGCTGTATTCCTGCCCTGCAACGGCCTCCGGCAGAGCGTCGGTCAAAATCTCCGGCGCTTCCACAGCCTGGCTTTTGGGCACAACGGTCACGGGTACCACACTGCTGTAACAAATACCGCCTGCCGAGGTATTAACGGCACACACATAATAACGGGTGCCAACTACAGATGTGTCGCAGGATATACAATCACCCATTTCCGTTCCACGGTCCATAGCCTGGATATCCGGCAGGTTGCCGGTTGGGGTTTCGTACCAAATGTAGCCAAGCTGCGTCTCGTCAATAGAACGGGCGACACACCGGATCTGTGCTTCTCCCCCCTGCTCAACGGTTATTTGGGCCGGAAAATCAAGAATTTCCGGAGGGTCAGCAGGGTTACCCAGGTTGATGTATGCTTTTTGGCTTGTAATACTGTAGTGACCATCCTCAATGACACACCATATGGTTGCGCCGTTCAGCTGCCATTCAGCGCCGCCGAAGAAGAAGGTGAAGGTATTGGCATCTTCCTGCACTGCTCCGTAGGTCTCACCGGCATAAGCCTCCCAGGGCTCAAAGCCGTCGGTGTAATCCGACGCATTATAGACTTCGCCCTGCCATTCAATGTACCAGGTGGCTGTCAAGTTGGTTCCGGTAACCTTAACCGTATATTCCGCCACGCTGTATTCCGGATAATTGGGATTTTGCGGCTGCATGATGATGACCGGTTCTTCCGGCGCAGCCATTACAGACGTTACCATAACGCTGAAAATCAGCACACACAGAATGGCGCATAACCACTTTTTCATCACTTGCCTCCTTGCTTTTTCTTGATGATGATCACAGCCACTGTGATGGCGGCGCCAAAGCACGTCAGGGCAACCAGCACAACCACCAGCCAGGAATTACTCTTTGGCAGATCCTCCGCGTCCATCTCCGCTCCGGTTGTTGGAGGCATGATCACCGGTTCTTCGCCAAGGCAACTATTGCCGCAGGTATCGCATTGACCATCGTGATCGGAATCCTCATGCAGCATTTTTGTTTCGTCCATGATCGCTGCACAGATTTTACAGGTGCGCCAATGGTATTCTTCGTCCGTGCTCCAGGTCTCAGAAATCTCATGGCCCAGGGCGGCGATGGAAAGCCCCTGCTTATCCGGGATCTTGTCTTTCCCCTCTGCGTCCGCAAACAGATCGGAGCAGCCGGAGCAGGCGTAATATTCCACAGAACCCTCTTCGATGCAGGTAGCGGGCACGCCCTCCACCTTAGTCAGCTCATGGGTGTGATTCTTGGCTGGTGTAATGATGTAGCCGCAGTCCTTGCAGGTTTGAGGCTCGGTTTCGGTGGCCTCCGGACCGGGGTTATGCTTTTCAAGTTCACTGGTTGCCTTGCAGTCGGCGCAGATCCAGGCGTGACCCGCCTGTTCCTGATGCAGATAGGTAGGGCTCCAGCGGTGATCCTCAATATCGCAGTGGGCGCCGCAAAGGGTACAGGGGTGGAAATGGTACATGTGCGCCCGGGCTACCCATTTGGAGGTATCGGGGATATGGTTTTCATTCACCTCAATATAGGCATAACCGCAAACGCTGCATTTACCTGTTTCCACGCAGGTAGCAACACCGCCCATGTGATCCTCCTGCTCCAAAAAATCGCCGCAGGTCGTACAGGCTTTGTAGTGGTAAATTCCGGTTGTTCGCCAATCCGAAGGAGTATGGGTATGGGTGGGGGGCGTCTTACCTGTTGCGGGGAATGTATAGGCTACAGCAAGGAAGGTATCGTAATCCAGCTTTGCTTCTGCCTCCTTACCGTTGACATACACCGTAGCATCCTCCCGGATCTTGTAACCCTCATCCGGGAAGACCAGGCAATGGAACGTATATGCGGTGTTTTCTCCAAAGGTGTCCTGCCCGGGTTTGAGATAATCGCCACCAACGGGATTCCAGGCGATGCCGTTTTGCATATCTTCAGCGGTGGAGTCGCCGAAATACACATTTGCTGTTCCGTATCCGGTGCCGGTGATCCGGGTGTAGCTGGGGCTTTCGCCGGCTGCGGGAGATGGAACGGACAGTTCCACATATTTGATCCAGCCCTTGGCAGGAATATTATGAAATTCAACGGTCAGACAAACCATCGCCCAAGCATTGTATTCGTAGGCCTTGGTAACGCTCACTTCGCGACCGTTGATATAGCCTGTGATGGCAGGTGTGTTGCTGTCCATATAACTGAATTCATATCCGGTTGCTGCTTTGACCCAAACTGTTGCTTTATAGGTATAGCCTTCCCGGAACATTTCTCCGGATTCGAGGAAACCCCTTCCGGCGATCTCTTCCCAGTCAATGGAATGAATTGTGTAGCCATTGCCATGGATGGAGCAATTTTGGGGTGGGGTCTTTCCTCCTACGGGATAATCCAGCGTCAGTTCCACCCGTGTAATGACGGTAGCTGCGCTTACGGTCAGAGGCAGTACGCAGACCAGTAATCCCAAACACAAAAACAGGCAAATGATCTTTTTCATTTTTCTTATCTCCTTTCAGGTATCCTCCATAAAGGTAATTGTTGTAAGCATGCAGTTAAATTCCTTTTTATGGGTCTATTCACAGGCAGTTTGAAACAATTCAACAAGCGCCTCCATCGCCTTCAGCGGCAGGAAGCAGCTTTGGTTATCGGAGGCACAGATATGTTCACCGGAAGCATACTCCACATAAATCTCGGTGCCCAAGTCCGGCGGCAGACCGGAAACGGTGTAATGTTGCCCATTGTACCGGGCCAGGTCATACTGGGATACGATTTTCTGCAGCTGCACAAAAAACTCTGGGGTTGGGGTAAAAGTCAGATCGTCATAGATTTCACTACGGGTCCGCGCAGTGTAGCTGCCACCATTTTGTGTAGCCTTCAAGTCATAGACTCTTCCAGCCAAACTGGTATCGTCCCCCGTCAATGTCAAGGTGGAAAAAGAACACTCAAAGGATACGATCTGAGTAGATTCGATAGCTTTAGGGGCATTTTCGTCCATGTAGTGCCGAACACCGCCATCTATGTCGTCTGTAGTAGTTGACAGTGTCTTACAGCCTGACAGCAGCGCAACAGTAGCCAGTAGCCCTATGCACAGGGCCATTACCAGGACAAAATAATACTCACGTTTGATCGCACTCACCCTTTCTGCATTTACCCGGCACCGGAGGGAGACAAACTCGCCAGGATCGCAAGCAGCTCCGGGTCCTCCAAAGAAAGTGTTTGGTTACCAAATTCCAAGGGGAACGCTACGATATACCGGCTTTCGCCCTCCCGAGTCCAAAGCACAGCGCTTGTGCCCAGCCTGGCTCTGCCTTGCATATCCGTCCCAGCAAAGCCGTACCACAGGTGCTCACCCGTTTGAAAGGGCGTGATCTGCCAGATGTCCTGCAACCCGCTTGGATCCGGTTCCTCCATTGGTTCACCTGGCCCGTAGTATTCCAGGATAATATAGATATTGGTTTTCACATCCGATGGTTTGGTGCCGCCCCGTATGATATGGAAGCGGTTTGTTTTGACAGCACCGGGAGTATCGGAAAAAACATCCTCCACAGGAAACGCCGTCCAGCCCGCAGGGATCAGGGCTGAAAACCGCCCGGTGTCATAGATTTTGGGTTGGACGCTATCTTCCAGCAAAGCTTCCAAAAGCTGTTCCAGTTGCTGGGCTTCAGGCACATCCGGCCACCGATATTCAGTTTCTTTTCTGCCGCGGATCAGCGTCAGTTTCCGGAACTCGCCGCCGTCTAATTTATGTATTCCCCATGGATTACAGCGTACTTTCTCCAATGCCAATTGTTCGGCAGCGGCAATTACGGTTTGCCACTGGGTATCAGTAATGGGAATATGCTCAACTGTAACCAATTCTGTAGTGCCATCAGGAATATAGCTTGCCGTCACGATCTGCTCAGCGTTAAGCTCGATGCAGAACTGGCTGCCCCAGGCAGATTCGTGTCCCCGGTTGAATCTGATACCAGTCACAGCAGACTCCTCCTTTGCGGCACAGCCTGTCAAAAGCAGCACCAACGCAACCAGCGCAAATGTCTTGATCGCCTTCATCCCCTGGAGCACTCCTTTCCGCTGTAAAAACAAAATGACGCACCGCGACTCTGCCAGGATGCTTCTGCCCCGGTGGTGCGCAGGTGCATCTCCTTCCTGAATGGTAAAACAACATGTGTGGCAAACTTTGCTTTCTTGACTGGGTAGCAGTCATGTGTTAAAATAAACGGGGTCGTCTGTGTATTCGTTGGCGCGTCGACACAGAACATGATACTTCCATATCATGAGGGCACCCCGGTTTTTAACCCTCTCGAGGCAAGAGCCATACCCTTCTTCGCAAACCTTGCATACATATTATATCGTTGTTTTCTACCGGCGTCACCACACCGGAATCGGCAAAAAAAGTGTGGGAACGAACCTTTTTCATTCAAAAGTGTGGGACAAAGTGTGGGAATCCAATCTGAAGGAGTGATTTTATGAGGAGATCCCTGACAAGACTCTCCCCATTACCCCTGGTCATACTGTTCTTGTCCGGATGCAGCACGATCGGCGATAAGGCCGCCAGCATGTCCATGATCTACGGCGTTGCCGCTGTGCTGTCACTACTGTTGCTGATCGGATATTGCTGTATTGTAAAAAAGAAAGACCCCTGGTATCTGCTGTTGTTTACATCAATTCTGATCGTAAACACCGGCTATTTTGCGTTGTCCATTTCCAGAGGTTTGGGGGAAGCGCTGCTGGCAAACCGCCTGTCCTATCTGGGATCTGTGTTTCTCCCATTATCCATGTGGATGATCATCATAAATGTGACCCACATCCGCTATCGTAAATGGTTGCCCTGCGTATTGCTTGGTCTGGCGGCGGTAATGTTTCTGATAGCCGCCAGTCCCGGATATCTGCCAATTTACTATCGAGAGGTTTCCTTCACGGTCATCAACGGTGTTGGCACGCTGGTAAAAGAATACGGTCCGCTGCATATCCTATACCTCATATATTTGCTGAGTTACTTCAGCGCCATGGTAGTAACCATCGTCCATGCGACGGTGAAAGACAAGATCGATTCTTTGGCTTATGCCGTGATCCTCGCCATTGCGGTATTTGTAAATATCGGCGTTTGGCTGCTTGAGCAAATGGTAGATATCCACTTTGAATTTCTTTCCATCTCCTACATCATCAGTGAGTGCTTCCTTTTAGGGCTTCATATTCTGATAGCGGAAGAGAAAAAGCAAAGAGAACAGGCTGCGCAGTATAGTCCGCAAACACCGGCACAAGCACCGGCTTCACCTGTTGCTCCGGAAACAGATTCCATAGCGACAAGTCCCAGCGATCAGGAAGCGGTTCAGGTCTTCCTCGCCGGACTTTCCAACCTGACGCCAAAAGAGCAGGAGCTTTACGCATGCTATGTTGCCGGTCTGACTACAAATGTGATCATGGAACAATTGACGATCAAAGAAAACACACTGAAATTTCATAGCAAAAATCTGTACAGCAAGTTGGGAGTCCGTTCCCGCAAGCAACTGATGGAATTACACAAGCAGTGTGCCGCAAAACAGAGTTCTATGCAATAACCTTTTATTCGTCAGCTGTCCCCCGGAGGGCAGCGGGACGACGGAAATGGGTAGGAATGGTTGTGAATAGATCGCAACAGATCAAAATAGATAAAACCCCTGGGTTTCCAACAAAAACGGAAACCCAGGGGTTTTAGCAGACACCTGTGTTGTCGATTCTGCGATTCACTTCCAAAAGATTTTGTACGCAGACGAATAAATGAAGCCCACCAGAGATTTGCTCCCTGGTGGGCTTTGCGGCGTGTATGAGGTTTTACTTTTCTACATGAATCGTGACCACTTCGGTTACGATCTGATTGCCGTAAGCATCGGTGATGACGCAGTAGACATCTCTGCCCGCTCTTGCTTTGGTCATGACATCATCGTAGGTGTTATCACGGACGGAAGATTTGTACCACTTGTCAGAGCCAGCATTACGGAAATACCACTGATAGGCCAAGCCCTCACCCTGTGCGCTCACAGCAGCGCAGTAACGGTCACCCATGGCGGCACTTTCGTAGGACACACCAAGCAACTTCAGTTCCATCTTAGGAACTGCGATCAGCTGCGCAATGTCCGTGGTGACGGAATTGCCGTACCGGTCAGTGATGACACAGTAGATTTCTCTGCCGTTTCTGGCCTTTGTCATGATGTCATCATAAGTATTGTCGCGAACGCCGGACTTGTACCATACTTTGGAGCCAGCGTTACGGTAGTACCACTGGTATTTCAAACCTTCGCCCTTGGCTTCCACGGTGGCGCAGAACATTTCGTCAAAGGCGGCAGTTGCGTTGGTGGGCTGAGTCGTGATTTCCAGCTTGGCAGGAATGCGAACCAGTTTCACAATGTCGGTGGTGACAGAGTTACCGAACTTGTCGGTGATCACACAGTAGACCTCTCTGCCCGCTCTTGCGGTGGTCATAACATCGTCGTAGGTGTTATCTCGAACGCCAGACCTATACCAGACTTCGGAGCCTGCGTTGCGGAAGTACCACTGATACTTGAGACCTTCGCCCTTGGCTTCCACAGTGACGCAGTAGCGCTCACCCAGAACAGCCTCGCCGTCGGTAGGCTGTTTTGTGATCGCCAGTTCCTCGGAGGGCAGGCAAATCAGTTTGACCGTATCCGTGGTGACGGAGTTGCCATTGGCATCGGTGATCACACAGTAGACCTCGCGCCCGGCACGAGCGGTGGTCATCACATCATCATAGGTGTTGTCTGTAACAGAAGACTTGAACCAGTAACCAGAACCGACATTTCTGCCATACCACTGATACTTCAGTCCCTCGCCCTCGGCCTTGACTTCCACCATGTAACGCTCTCCCAGCTTGGCTTCGCCGTTGGTGGGCTGCTGGGTGATGATGGGGCCGGGCTGGGCTGCGCCGCAGCCGGTGCAGATGCCGTTTTCGTAGGTGTGGTCACGGTTGATGATATATATCTCATTGCTTTCATTGCCATTCCACATGACTACATTCACAGCTATGGCTCCTTCGGGGACAGTCAAATAGCCATCGGCAGAAAACTCCGCATAGACATTATCCGGAGAAACAGATTCCAACACTCCGTTTTCATCAAACCAGGTCAATCGGATGCCGTTGCGGCTGCCGCCATTGGTGCCGGACTTCTGGAAAGAAGTCGCCCAAATCTGATCCCCTGCAGAAACCGCAATGGTGACAGAATATACGGAACCGGATGCCGTATTGCCCCAGCCGCTTCCGGTATAGTACAGATTGATAGGTGCCAAAGCAGTCCAAAGGTTTGTGCCGGAGCAGAAATTCTCAGGCAACCGTTGTAGATAATCCTCATAAACTGTTTTCTCAATGCCCGCAGCATTGATGACGATATCACCCGTCACATTTTCTACGGAAACCACACCATTGGCATAGTAATCAGAAGTAACATCCACACCACCCATGGTGACAGTTACCTTCAGATTTTCACCGGTGATCGTTGTCACGAAGGAATTGCCATGAGAAATGCCCTTGTAGTAGCTTAAGCTGCTCTTTGCGCCGGTCAGATTGTGAGTAACGGAATGAACAATATGTTCTCCGGCTTCCACATTGCAATCGGACATCAAAACGTCCATGACAGCGGCGGTAATATAGTCCATGCCGGTGGCGTCGGGATGCGTGCCATCGGGCAGATCGGAGTTAGAGATACCACACTCACGCAGATCTACATAAGGCACACCATAGTGTTCGCAGATGGAGATAAAGAGACTGTTGTACTGATCTACTTTTGCAGTGCCCTGGCTGTTTCTATCAAACGGCAACATGGCAACAATCTGGGCTTCGGGATAGTAATACTGCAAACGCATAATGGCGTCTACATAAGCATCTGCCACAGTTCCCCATTTTACAGAAGTTAAATCCACTTCCAGGGGAGCGGCAGAGGGATTAAAGGGACCAACAGGGCGGCTCTGGGTGGTGGCATTTGTGCCGCCCAAGGACAG
>JAZOBG010000106.1:0-12366 GCA_045595865.1 Oscillospiraceae bacterium | reverse complement strand
GGCGCAGCAGATCAATGCACAATGCGTCAATGGTGCAGATGCGCGCCTTGTAGATCAGCACGGTCTGCCGGCGCAGGCGGGCATTGCCCGGGTCGGCGGCCAGACGCTTTGAAAGCTCCTGCGCAATTCGGCCTCGCAGTTCGGCTGCGGCGGCGTTGGTAAAGGTGATGACCAGAAATTCGTCGATGTCACGCCCCTCCTGCTCCACATAGGCCAGCAGGCGCTCTACCAGCACACGGGTCTTGCCCGAACCGGCGGCGGCAGATACCAGCAGCGCTCCGCCGCGGTTTTCCACCACAGCACGCTGTTCCATTGTCAAGGGAAATGCCACAGGTCATCACCTCCTTAGTTTTGTTCTTGGTCCAGCTTCTCCCAGAACTCTTTTGCGTGAACCGGTTTTTGCCAGACTTTTTTGTCACCGAAGCATTCCTCAAAATGGCAGGCCTCGGCATAATCGCACCAGCGGCAGGCGTTGATGTCCGGCGAGCGCCAATAGGGATCGGCGTCAATGTTACCGGCCGCCATTTCGGCTGCGATCTGCTCCAGAGTCTCCATGACCTTGCGGGACAGCTTGCCCATCTGCTCGGTCCTGACCAGATAATCGCTTTTCAGCTCGCCCGCCTTGTTGACTTTCAGTGGCAGGAAACGCGGTGCGCCTTCGCCCCAATCTTCCATGGCGCGCAGGACCTCTTCCTCATCCAGAATCAGTCCGTCACGGCGCAGCAGATCCCCGGCCTTTTTGCCGCATTCCTCGTCGGTTATGGTGCGTGTTCCGGAAAAGAGCGCATCCTTGGCGTGAACATACAGCACACCGGCACTGACCGGGTTCTCCCCCAACAAACCGGGCTTGCTCAGAGCAAACAGGTACAGCAGCATCTGCAAGGACAGACCATTTTGAATATCTGTATAGTCAAAGGACTTGCGGCCCGTTTTGTAATCCACCACACGCAGATAAAGTCTGCCGTCCTTTTCCCACCCGTCCACGCGATCCACAAAACCGGTAACACTGACCGTCAGTCCGTCTTTGCTGACCTCAATTGGAGGCAGCTCTTTCTCCGGGCCAAAACCAAGTTCAAATGCCATGGGCCGGAATTCGGAGGACTTCAGTTCTTCCACTGCGTTTTCCACCACAAAAGTCACGGTGGTTTTCAGCCGCTCGAACAGGTAACGGAACCGCGGAGTTTCCCCCGCCATGCCACCCAGTTCTTCCTTGACATAGCGAGTCACGGCCTCATCGGTCAGTTCCTTTACATCCTGTTGAACATCATTGCTTACGGCAGTCAGTACGTGTTCCAGAACATAGTGTACAAAGGTGCCATATTCCGGGGCATGGAATCCCGCCGTCCGACGCGCCTTGGCTTTCAGACCGAAGCGCATGAAATAATTGAAATGACAGGAGCGACATACATCCATGCGGGTTGCCGACATGGATAATTGCTGTCCGTACAGGCCCTCCAACGCCGGACGGGACAGATTTCCGCGGCGCAGCTGGGCCGCATTCCAGATGCGGGCCGTCCGGTCAGAATATTCCTCCATCCCATTCAATGCCGCAAAAACAGTTTCGTTTCTGCCCGCTTGTTCCAGCGCGGAATCGGGCGCGCACAGACGGAATTCGCCGTTCAAGCCGCCTTCCTCCACAAAACTCGCCTTGGGGAACAGCAACCCCAGACGTTCTACCAGGAAGGACGGGTGGCGATCCTCTCCCGGCTTTTCGCCGGCACGGGGCCAGGACACCATCAGCCGTTCCGATGGGATGGCACAGGTGGTATAGACAACCGTCATTTCGCGGCTGAGCTTATCAACCAGACGAGGCGCAAGCTCCAGCCCCTGTTCGGCCAGCAGGTCACGGTCAGCATCGGTCAGAAGACTGCGTGAGGCCTCCACGGCAGGGATACTCCCGTCATCGGCACCCAGCAGAATGAGCATCTTTGCACGCTTGTGAGCCAGACGGGGGGCATCACCGGCAGTCACCCGGTCCAGCGAAACCGGGATGGTGCCCACATCATACTGACTGAGCACCAGCTTGAACAGGCCGGCAAATTCCTGCAGATCCATTTCGGTTTCGGCCAACAACAGAGCACACTGCTCCAATGCGCCGGTCAAAATCTCCCACAGTTGACGGTATTCATCGGCCAGCTTGCGCTCCCCCGATGCCTCCAGTTCGGCGGCACGGGCGGTCAGCCGCGCCGGCAGACCGATCTCTTCCAGAAAAGCATACAGTGCAACCGCAAAACCGCGGCCGGTCTTGTCCTTGTTCCGGCGCAGGTTTTCCAGCGGTCCCACCACCATGCGGCGGCTTTCATTCAGACGCTTCAAGGCCACGGTATCCCGTTCACTGAAAGGAAGACCATAGCCGTCAGGATGCATGGACCAGTCCTCTTTCTGAGTCCACCGGGAACCGCGAATTTCCCATGTAATCACATAGTTTTCCAGCAGGTCCCGCTCGGTATCGGTCAGATCGGTCAGTCCGGTTTTCAGATAGCGGAAGATATCCTCATACTGATACCTTCCCGACACCGTGTCCAGCGCAGCGGTAATCAAGGTCAGAATGGGCTTTTCCAGAATATCGTTGACCGTACTCAAAAACAGGGGCACACCGTACAGGTCAAACACGCTTTCCACATGCCCTGCATATTTGTTGAAATCGCGGGCAGCCACCACAAAATCCCGGTAACGCCACCCTTTTTCACGAACCATTTCACGAATGGTCGCCGCAGCATATTCCACTTCGGAACGAATGCTGTCGGCAGCAAATACCGTGATCTCAGAACAGTCGCCTTCCCATACTTCTCCGGGATAAGCAAAGAGATTCCGCTCCAGATGGAGCAGCGGCTCTGCCCTTCCGCCAACCTCGTTCAGAATTTCCACACAGGTCGGTGCGCCAACTTCCTTTGCCAGCCGCAGCAGCGTATGGGCCGTATGCCGTGCGGCGGAAAACACATCGTCGTCCTCGCCATCCAGCGAATCGCAGGTCAGCGCCACCGTCAGGTCATTGCCCTGCTCCAGCAGAGCCTTCAAAACTTGCAGTTCCTGTGGGGTGAAATCGGTAAAACAGTCTGCCCAGATTCCATAACCGGCCGGCCAACGACCGACTTTGATCCCCTCTGCCAGACGGGTAAGCCGATCTCTGGGGTCTGCAGCGATCCGCGCAGTCAGCGCGTCATAGGCACCGAAAATCAGACCCAGGTCACGCAGTTTCTCCCCTTCCAAACCACCGATCCCATCGGACGCATCCAGCAGCTGTGCCGAGGTCACTTGATACCGCTTGCACTCATCCACGACCTCAATCAAACCGGACAGGAAGGAACTCTTTCGGGATGGGTTGCGATATACCGACAGATGATTGCCCACTTCCTTTACCGCGGCTCGCATAAGAAGCAACCGTCCTCCGGCATCCAGACAGGGCATAGCCGCGCCCCCGATACGGTCACAAACACGGTTGTACAAACGGGTGAAAGAGAGTACTTCGGCCCGGTTACTTGCGATGTTGCCCAATACCTTGCATAGGCGGCGCTCGGTATCGTGGGAATACTGTTCCGGCACCAGCAGCAGCTGAGGGCAGGTCTTTGCCCCCTCGCCCAACTGACGCAAAACCGATTCACTTTTTCCGGTTCCGGCCCGGCCAAGCAACAATGTCAGCATGGTACTCCCTCCAAAATAAAGGTAAATCGACCGTTAAACCGGGTGGCGGCGTTTGCGCTTTTTGCCAATCGGTTGACAGTGATAGCATTCGGCCTTTGTGGCCAGATAAAATTCCTGCATAGTATTCTGTGTGATGGAAGGGACGGTCACACGGCCACGCCACTTCCCGTCCTCGCCAACATCCAATGTCAAACGGCACAGGTACCAACCGTGCACTGGGCAGCAAAAATCCGCATAATACGTTCCCGGAACCGCACCGGTCCATGTTTGGACCCACATTTTCCTTCCGCAGTGGGGACACATGGCACGACGGCTTTCTCTGGCCTCCATGGCGGCCTCTTTATTCGGAAACGGCCCCACCCGACGGCGAGGCTGGCGAGGAAACTTTTCATCGGACAAGCGCTGAAGCCGGCGCGGTAATGCACACAGTAAAAGACCGTCTGCGGGGATCCATTCTCCGAGCAAAGCAGTATACAGCGCATCATAAATGGCATCATGGCAGTCAAAACAGTCGGGGATACCACAGTATTCCACCGCACGGTACAACGCAATGCGTAGCTTGCTGCCCAACCGGTCGGAAAAGGACGCTTGAATGTCATAAACCTTCTCCATTTCAGGCATCGGCACATCCCAATAGGCACAGTTACGGCGCAGCACTTCCACATCGCTGTTGCCCCACGTCGCAAAGATACGCTCACCGCCGCACCACTGACGAAAAGAGCTCATGGCCTGCGGAAAGTCATGCTCCGAACGCAGAAAGGTGGGCAGATCCAGCAGCTCCCGCGCCGCGATTCCCAACTCCTTATGGACACTTGGGCGGATATTCACTTGAAATATATCGATGATTTTGCCGCCCAGATGATCCATGCGAACCGCACCGATCTGCAGGATCTCATCCAGCCGAATCTCATCACATCCGTGATTCCATTCGATATCAAAAACGATCATATAAACCCCAAATCCAAGTAATTATTCTTAATAAAAAGATACCACGACAGGACATATTGTGTCAATGAATGAAGCACACCGCAAACGCAGTGTGCTTCAAAGAAATTATACCGTTTCAAAGTTCCTTGCAGTAGCGCAAATCCACACAGATCGTATCGTGAGGAAAGGGAATATCCGCATGGGTTCCATCCCAGACAAAGCCGTGACGGGCATAAAAGCGGCGGGACTTTTCGTTTTCGCGCAGGACGAACACAAAGGCATGGTCGTGTCCGTCCCGTTTCAGCCGACGACAGGCTTCTTCGAGCAAAATAGCGCCGTATCCCTTTGCCCGTTCATCCGGGTGGGTGTAAAAAGACGTGATCTCGCCCCAACCCTCATAGGCATCGTTGTCAAACTTACAGACCTCGCCCGGGTTGTAGTTTTCCATACGTGCAGGGCCAAAATTGATGCAGGAAACCGGGGTATTCTCTCTGTAAAGCAAAAGGCCTGTATACACCTTGTCTTCCCAGTTCTTTCGGAACACATCCACCCAACGGTCATCGGTGATTTCATTTGCCATGAAATCGGCCGGCACTGCATCTGCATAGGTATCCCGCCAGCCGAGGGCATGAATGAGACTCATAGCACGAAAATGCGCTTCGGTGCTGGCCTCCACGATGTTCAGCTGTTCTGTCATACCATCACGGTCTCCTGCTCCGGTACCGCGTGCTCCTGCTCTTGCTTTGCCAATGCCTTGGCATTGGCAAGCATCAGTTTGATGCGGTTCTCCTGATTGATTTTTGTGGCACCGGGGTCATAGTCAATAGCCACAATATTGGAATAGGGAAAATCATCTTTCAGGCGGCGGATCATTCCCTTGCCCACAATGTGGTTGGGCAAACATCCAAAAGGCTGGGTACAGACAATGTTGGGAACACCGGTATGGATCAGTTCCAGCATTTCTGCCGTCAGCAGCCAGCCTTCACCCATCTTGTTGCCTTCGCCCAGATAACCCTGAATCAGCTTGCGCAGATCCTCAAAGGTACCGGGTGCGCGGAAACCACCCTTCTTCATAGCTTCGATCATGGCTTTCTGGCACTTTTCAATAAACCCCTTGAGAATCTGGCAGAGCTTTTTCTTTGCCCACAGGCCACCGTAGATGTTCACATCCACCTCGCGGTTGTAAATCTTGAAAATAATAAAATCGGTCAGACCGGGAACCACCGGCTCGGCACCCTCAGACAGGAGAAATTCTTCCAGATTGTTGTTGCCCAACGGGGAGTATTTTACATAAATCTCACCCACGACGCCCACGCGCACCTTGGGTTCCCCTGCCACCGGAACGGCCTTGAAGCGGGCAACGATTTGGTCAAAATTGGCCACCATGCTCTTAAAGGACATGCCGCGTCCGTGGGTCATTTCGTCCAGCAGATACCGCTTGATGGACTCGATGGTCTCATCGGTCTGGCCGCGGGTCACCTCATAAGGCCGCACCTGATTGGCGCACTGCACGATAATATCACCGTACATCATGGCGAAGACCGCCTTCAGCAGAGTACCAAGCCCCATCTTGAAGCCGGGATTCTTCTCCAGACCGGACAGGTTCAGGGAAATCACGGGGATATACTCCAAACCCGCTTTTTCCAATGCCTTGCGCAGCAGATGGATGTAGTTGGACGCACGGCAGCCGCCGCCGGTCTGGGTGATCAGCAGGGCCACCTTGTGGGGGTCGTACTTGCCGCTCTTGACGGCGTCGATCAACTGCCCAATGACCAGCAGGGCAGGATAGCAGGTATCATTGTGGACGTACTTCAAACCCTCGTCCACGATACCGCGGTGATTTGTGGTCAGCATTTCCACCTTATATCCCTCGGTCTCAAAAATGCGGCCGATCAGGTCAAAGTGAACGGGAAGCATGGTGGGATAAATGATGGTATATTCCTTCTTCATCTCCTCAGTAAACAGGAGTCGACCAGTCTTGTCATATACTAATTCTGCCATTGCCCGACTCCTCCTTTACCGCTTCCTTGCGTCCATGGCCGCCATGAGAGAACGAATGCGGATCTTGGCTGCGCCAAGGTTGTTAATGTCGTCGATTTTCAGCTGGGTGTACAGTTTGCCGCTATCCTCCAAGATGGAACGCATCTCGTCAGTGGTAATGGCATCGGTGCCACAGCCGAAAGACACCAGTTGGATCACCTGCATGTCATTCTGAGTACAGACATAGCGGGCCGCATTGTACATGCGGCTCTGGAAAGTCCACTGATTGAGCACCTTACGGGGTTCATACCCTACCCGGTCACTAAGGGCATCCTCAGTGATCAGCACAAATCCGTAAGAGGTGATCATGTCGTTGAGACCGTGGTTGATCTCGGGGTCGATGTGATAGGGACGTCCGCAGACCACGGCAATGCTGCGGTTTTCTTTGCGAGCCTGCTCGATGTATTTCTGCCCTGTTTCACGCAGGTCGGCCAGATAGGCTTCGTAGGCTGCATAGGCGGCATCGACGGCAGCGGCCGTTTCCTTCTTGGGCACATCAAACTGCTCCATCATGTAGCCGGAAATCTTTTTTCTGAAGTCCTTGCGCCGCCACAGACCCACATAGGGGTCCAAAAAACGGGTCTCTTTCAGAACCGGCATATTAGCAGCCAGCAATTCGGGGTAATAGCCCACCACGGGGCAGTTGTAATGGTTGTCGCCAATGCCCTCGTCACTGTTATAGGTCATGCAGGGGTACCAGATGGCATCCACGCCGGCCTCCACCAGCGCCTCCAGATGACCGTGGAGCAGCTTGGCAGGGTAGCAGACCGTGTCGGAGGGAATGGTGCGCTGCCCCTTCAGATACAGCTTGCGGGAGGATTCGGGAGACAACACCACTTCAAAGTTCAGTTTGGTGAAGAAGGTATACCAGAAAGGCAAATTTTCGTACATATTCAGGCCGAAGGGGATGCCCATACGTCCACGCAGGCCGTTGCCCTCGCCCTTTCCTTCCATGGCGCGCAGCTTGTTGTATTTATAGGTCATCAGGTCGGGCATCTGCACCTTTTCCTTGCCCAGCGGTCGGGAGCAGCGGTTACCCGAAATAAAGCGGCGGCCGCCGTCAAAGGTGTTGACGGTCAAAGAGCAATGGTTGGTGCACAGGTTGCAGGTGACCGGACGGGCAGTATGGGAGAAGCTCTCCAAATCGGCTGCGGTCAACAGCGTGCTGTTCTCCAGCGCAGCGTCACGGGCAGCCAATGCGGCACCAAATGCTCCCATCAGGCCGGAAATGGTGGGACGGGTAACATCGCGCCCCAGTTCCTGCTCAAAGGCGCGCAGCACGGCATCATTCAGGAAGGTACCGCCCTGCACCACAATATGCTTGCCCAAATCGTCGGCGCTGGCGGCACGAATGACCTTATACACAGCATTCTTTACAATAGAGATGGACAATCCAGCTGAAATATCCTCCACGCTGGCTCCATCCTTCTGTGCCTGCTTGACACTGGAATTCATAAACACTGTGCAGCGGGAGCCCAAATTGACCGGGTACTGTGCAAACAGGCCCAACTTGGCAAAGTCGGCGATTTCATGTCCCAGTGCACGGGCAAAAGTCTCGATAAAGGAACCGCAGCCGGAGGAACAGGCCTCGTTGAGCATGATGGAATCCACTGCGCCGTTGCGGATCTTGAAGCACTTCATATCCTGGCCGCCGATGTCGATGATGAAGTCAACGTCGGGGTTGAAGTGGGCAGCCGCCTTGTAGTGGGCCACTGTTTCCACCAGACCGAGATCGCAAGAGAAGGCGTTCTTGATCAGGTCTTCGCCATAGCCGGTCACGGCTGCGCCGCAGATCTGAATACGGTCACCGCACAGCCTGTAGATCTGTCGCAGCTGCTCCAGCACGATGGCAACAGGGTTGCCAAGGTTAGAGTGGTAGTAGGTGTAAAGCAATCCGCCTTCCGGGTTGATCAAGGCGATCTTAGTGGTGGTGGAACCGGCATCGATACCCAGATAGGCAGGGCCTTCATAAGTCGTCGTATTCACCTCCGGGGGATGGTTGGCGTTGTGGCGCTGCAGGAAGGTATCATAACCGGCCTTGTCGGTAAACAGCGGAGGCATCACGTCCACCGTAGTGGCGGAATCCACGCTGCTTTCCAGCTTTGCAAGCAGTTCTTCAAAGGGATGTTCTGCATAATCGCCGGAGCAAAGGGCGGCGCCAATGGCGGCAAAACAGTCGCCGTCTTCCGGGAAAATGGCGTGCTCCTCATCCAGCTTCAAGGTGTCCACAAAGCGCTCCCGCAAACCCTGCAAAAAGTGCAAAGGACCGCCCAGGAACACGATTTTGCCCTTCAATTCACGGCCTTGGGTCAGACCGGCCACGGTCTGATCCACCACAGCCTGAAAAATGGAGGCTGCTACGTCTTCCTTGCGACCGCCCTGATTCAGGATGGGCTGAATGTCGGTCTTGGCGAATACGCCGCAGCGGGAAGCAATGGGATAGATCTTCTCATGCTTCAGAGATAAGGCATCCAGTTCATCGACGGTCACATTCATCAGGGTTGCCATCTGGTCGATGAAAGCACCAGTACCGCCGGCGCAGGAACCGTTCATGCGTTCTTCCAAAGCGCCGCCGAAGAAAATGATTTTGGCATCTTCTCCGCCCAGTTCGATGACCGCGTCTGTGTCGGGAATATATGTATTAACGGCAGCAGCAGTGGCATAGACTTCCTGTACAAAGTCCAACCCGACCGCCTTGGCCACGCCCAGACCGGCCGAACCGGTCACGACCAGCTTTACCTGCTGTCCGGCCAACATTCCCCGGATGGACTGCAAGGTCTCGGCCGCACGCTCGCGGGTCTTAGAATAATGCCGCTCGTAGGAACGGAATAAAAGCTGATTGGACTCATCCAGCACCACGACCTTGACGGTGGTGGAACCAATATCAATTCCGATGCGAAGGCTCATAGGGTCACCTCGTAAAAATCAAATCGTAAACTTTATTTTATTATAATTTCGACCATTTTACAATTACAAAAGTGTTAACAAACCACTGAGATCGCAGCTACACAAAAGAAAAAGCGAGGTAATTCCTGTCATTTTCCAGAAAAACCTCGCTTCTATATTCACTTACTTGCCCGATACATGGTCCCGTTGAATCAGCAGTTTGACCGCTTCGATGCCCACACGGATGGCGGCATCGGTATCGTGGCTTTGGTCCTGATCCAGTCCGGCGGCGTTGCGTTCCTGATTCCACACCACATGGAAAGCCGAGCCGCAGCGTACTCCCAACGCGGCAGCACAGGTAAACAGGGCGGCCGACTCCATTTCGGAGGCCAGCACACCAAGACGCTTCCAAGCCTCCCACTTGTTCAACAGGTCATATGACACCGGCATCCGTCCCGGTGAGTGCTGCCCGTAGAAGGAATCCTTACACTGGACCACTCCGGCATGCCAGCAGTGATTCTGCCCTTTTGCTGCGTCCACCAGAGCATTCAGCACTTCAAAATCGGACACGGCAGGAAATTCGATGGGGGCATACTCCCGGCTGGTACCTTCCATGCGGATGGCTCCGGTGGCGATGACGATATCGTTGCTTTTGACATCCAGTTTGATGCCGCCGCAGGTACCCACGCGCACAAAGGTGTCCGCGCCGACATTGACCAACTCCTCCATGGCGATCACGGCGGACGGACCGCCGATTCCGGTGGAACAAACCGACACCTTCTCCCCCAGCAAGGTTCCGGTCCAGATATTGTACTCCCGGTTGGTCATCACATGGACAGGGTTATCAAAATATGCCGCAATTTTTTCACTGCGCCCCGGATCTCCGGGCAGCAGACAATACCGACCAACATCACCGGCCACGCATTGAATATGATACTGGCGTTCCTGTTCAACCATCAAAATCACCGTCCTGCTTTTTTTCAATTATAGCTCCATCTCTCTATTTATGCAAGCGACATCTGTGGCTGAACACATCTTCCTCCGGCATATTGACCGCAGGAGTCTTCTTCCGGACAAAGATGGCACGAGACAATTTGTCTCAACACGGAACAACAGCCGTCACGCCTGAATACTGTCAACCCACCTGTTCCATCGTGGATCTGCCTGCATTTCCCCTTTGACCTGTTCCGCTTCCGGCACAGTCCACCAAGGCCAATCCTCAGCCATAGTCCGATAGTCTTGGCGAGCGATATCAGAATTACAAACCGGTTCCTCCTCAGCCAGTCGGACCAATGGAGCAGAATAACGCGCCACACCGTCCTCGCAGACCCGGATAAATTTCAGACCATTTTCCCTGGCGCTGTCCAATGCCGCAAAGGCCGCATCCTTTTGACCGTCCAGCCAAAGATACAGTGACAGCAGCATTTCCAGACTGGCGATATACATATGATGCGCACCGCAATTCCCATCCGGACAAACTACCTCAAAGAGATGAATAGCGCTTGCGATGTTCTCCGCTTTTTCGTGGGCAGTCAGGTGCCGCTGATCACCGGCGGTGATATTTACGATAAACACCGCGCAAGCCCGGACGGTCTTCAAAAGCAATTCGCTATGGGCTTTGACATACTGCTTTCCGTCGCAGGCATACGCCCGCAGAAAATCCCGGCTATTCCACATATCGGGAGCCAATTCTGCCAGAGCCATACCTTTTTCATGCTCTCCAAAATTGAGATAGAGTTGGGAGAGTTCATCTGTGGCACGATCCCGCAGTTTTCCACGAGGCAGGGTTTGAAGCGCTTTTTCGTAAAGCGGAATTGCTTCCCGCCATTCTTCATAGGTTTTATGCTTCTCGGTATCGTAGACATCGTAGCCTTCCTCGTCAATCAAGTGGCATTCGCCATAACGGACACCCCCTGCTTTGTACAGGACGGAAGCCAGAGAAAGCATCAGCTTTTCATTGCCGGGAAACTCCACCAGCGCAGATCGCGCCAGTGCGATACATTCCGTGATGCAAACGTCCTTTCCGCTGTTAAGTTGGTTCATGCGGTCAATTTCCGCAGCCAAAGCATCAATGCGATGCGTTCGTTCCCCTTTATAACCAAACAATTCGTCGATGGATACCCCAAAAAAATTGGCGATAGAGGGAATGAGGTTCATATCTGGGTAACTACCGCCCGACTCCCAGCGGGAAACCGCCTGGGAGGTAACACCCAGAGTTTCTGCAAGCTGTTCCTGCGTTTTTTTATCACGACGGCGGAGCTGCCGGATGTTATTTCCTAAATCGAGCTGCATATTCACGCCTCCTAAATATAATTCACCGGTGCGCGTCCATCATAGTATACCATGTTGAAAAAAACAATTATCAAATAATTGTTTGCAATTCAACCAATGGTTAAATTGCAAAAATCCGCCCTTTTTCGAGGAATACCCCTTCTGCCGCCCCCTGCGCATAACAACCCGAACAAAACGAAAAATCCTGTACCGACATTACATTACCGCAGCATTCCTAAGCGCAGTGAAAAACCGTAAATTCCCATTTGTAAAAAAAGTCTTTCTTTTCTCAGTCTCATTGAAATTTTCTGTGCAAAAAATCGAAAAAATTTTCATTCCCTTTAAGAATTAAATATTTCCTTGCAAATTTTCATTTCGATTGGTATTATATTGTGTACATGTCAAGCTTTCAAAGTGTGCCACTTTGGAACAAAAAAGGAGTTGGAAAAATGAATCCTTTATTCTTCGTAGGCTTCATTGGCGCAATTCTGGCCCTGATTTTTGCCGGGATCCAGCGCAGCAAGGTCATGACCTTCTCGGAAGGCACTGACCGGATGAAGAAAATTGCCGCGTCCATCCGCGAGGGTGCCAACGCTTATC
>JAZOBG010000105.1:0-4846 GCA_045595865.1 Oscillospiraceae bacterium | reverse complement strand
TCTTGTCGCCGTCGATGACAGCCAGAACCTTGTCGAAGGTCACGGCGTCACCAGCCTCGCAGGGCAGCTTCTCGATGAACAGGGTCTCGCCCTCGGCCACCTTGTACTGCTTGCCGCCGGTCACAATGATTGCATGCATTTACGTTTCAACTCCTTCATTACGGGCTCGCTGTCGGGGGCGGCGAAAGCGAGGAAATCGCTTCCACACTTGCAGGCCCATTCAAAGCGGCTTTGACAGTATATCAGCGCAAAATGCAAAAGTCAAGAGAAAAATGCTTGAAAATCAACAAATCAGGGCAAATATTGCTGGGTAATCATAAAGATCACGCCGTTTTCGATTTCGATCTCGCAGAGGCAGGGCTGATAGTACTCCAGATTGGCAAGGAAAGTGTCCTGCGAATCCACGACCGGTTCACTTGGACTGTTCAGATCCAGCACCCAATAGCCCGCGTTCTCTAAAACCGGGGAGCTTTCCCAAACGGTCTGTTCATTGTATAGTTCAAACCCGTTGTTGGTGTTTTCAATGCCCAATTCTTTCGCCCGGGCGCTGCCTTCGTCCACCCATTCCACTTTGTCATAGGTCAATCGCCCGTTGACAAGGTCACGGACATAAACCAATTGAGTTTGTCGCGCCAAGTAATAAATCTGGTAGGTCTCCGAACTGGAAACGGTCAGGCCATCCTGAAAATACAGTTCAAAATACACCGAGCCTTTTTTGTTTTCGTCGTGCAGATAAGAGGCGGAAAAGAGGATAGCGGTTTCGCCTTTGGCGGCATGTTTTATCTCCAGGAGCTCGGCTTCGGAGGGGTTCTGCGCGTTATAGGGGAGGAAAAACATCTTTGCGTTTTCCAGCGGGGTGTCGCCCGTCCACTGAACAAGAATACCTTCCACCGCTGCGGTGTTGTATTCAAGGAAGTGCTCCGAGATAGACAGTACTTCCTCCTGTGTGTCGCCGTAAAACCGCACACTGACGATTTCCGGCTTTTCTTCGGCCTTTTCGGGGGACAATGTTTCCGTAGGTGTGGTGGAGGGTTCCGGGTTTTCGGAAACCGAGTCGGTGCCGCCGGGGCCGATAATGTTCCGGAAGACAGCGATGAGGATTAAGGCCGCAAGGAGGACCCCTGCCACCGCCCAGCCCAGCCAGCGCAGGACATCGCGCTTCTGCGGAGCGGGTGTTTCCGGTTTCATATCCAGTTCCAGTATTTCGACCAGGGCAGCCTTGTTCGCCCCTTGGGGCATGGTGGTGCCGTTTTCCCACTTGGAGACTGCTTGGCGGCTGACGCCTAAAGCTTCCGCAAGGGCTTCCTGCGAAAGGTTTTTGATTTCCCTTGCCCTGCGGATCTGTTCGCCGAATGTCATGTGCAAGCTCCTTCCTGCTGATTTTAATTCTCACAGCTGCACCTTCAGTATACCTGCAACAGCAGTTGCAGTCTACCAAATTTCCGCAACTTTGCGGTTGCGGCGGCGAACCGAGCGGAAAAAATTAGCCGGCAGGGACCTCGTAAGTGTTGTTATAGACTTCCGCACCGAACAGTTCCACCGACAGGCCTTCTTTGTTCCGCTCGGGCTCCCCTTTTTCGATGGGCAGCATCTGATGCCAGTCGGTCACACGGTAGATGCCGACGATGCTTTGATAGGCCACCGAGCCACCGTCTTTATACTGCAGCTTAATCGGAAACAGCAGAACGATCAGAATCAAAACGGCAAGACTGATCAGGATTTTCTTTTTCATATCAGCGACCTCCTTGTTTTTGTATACACTTTTTAGACGTAGCTGCACTGAAAAAAGTTCCGCGACAAGAAAATTATACCGGAAAAATTGGCCGGGAGCAACTTGCCGTATTGGGGACAAACTGGTGTGTCAAACCCTTGTTTTCTGTGCGCTGAAATGATATAATAAAGTGTTAAATTGTATCCATTTTACATTCCGGAGGACATTGGATTGAAGAACGGAAAAACCACCGTCATCTCCCCCGAGGAGATCGCGCGTCAAAAAGACTTCTGCGCTCAGATCCTGGAGCGCAATACCGCCAACCACAAAAGCCCGGTGGCCTTTGTGGATACATACGGCTGTCAGCAGAACGAGGCCGACTCGGAACGCATTCGCGGCTATCTGGCCGAGATGGGTTACGGTTTCACGCAGGACGAAAACGAGGCCGATGTCATCGTCATCAACACCTGCGCCGTGCGTGAGCACGCCGAGGACCGCGTGCTGGGCAATGTGGGTGCGCTGGTGCACACTAAGCGCCGCAAGCCCAGTCAAATCATCTGTCTGTGCGGCTGCATGATGCAAGAACAGCATGTGGCAGACAAGATTCGCGAGTCTTACCGCCATGTGGATATCGTGTTCGGTCCTCACGCTCTGTGGAAGTTCCCTGAGCTTTTGTGGCGTGTGCTGTCTCGTCGGGGCCGCGTGTTTGACAACGAAGACCAGCCCGGTTCTGTGGCGGAAGGAATTCCTGTGGTGCGCCAGAGCAGCGTTAAGGCATGGGTGTCTATTATGTACGGCTGCAACAATTTCTGCACTTATTGTATTGTCCCCTATGTCCGAGGCCGTGAGCGCAGCCGCCGTCCGGAAATCATTTTGGAGGAAGTGCGCCAGTTGGCCGCCGAGGGATACAGGGACATTACTCTGCTGGGGCAGAATGTCAATTCCTACGGTAAGGACCTGGAGGAGAATGTGGACTTTGCCTGGCTGCTGGAGCAGGTCAATGCCATTCCTGGCGACTTCCTGATTCGTTTCATGACCTCCCACCCCAAGGATGCCACCGAGCGCCTGTTTGACGCTATGATGAACTGTGAGAAGGTGGCTCCGGTTATCCACCTCCCCTTCCAGGCGGGCAACGATCGTGTGCTGAAGGCTATGAACCGCGGATATACCTACGAAAGTTATCTGGCCAAAATCAAGGCTCTGCGTGAGCGTATTCCTGACATTGTTCTGACCTCCGATGTCATCGTTGGTTTCCCCGGCGAGACCACCGAGGAATTTGAGGATACCTTGAAACTGATTCAAGAGGTGCGCTACGACGCCCTGTTTACTTTTATTTACTCGCCTCGTAAGGGCACTCCTGCTGCGGTCATGCCCGACCCCATGTCTGACGCGGAAAAGAAGGCCAACTTCAAGCGTCTTGTGGATACCCAGAACGAAATTTCCCGGGAAAAGCATCAGGAGTATGTGGGTAAAACCTACCGTTGCCTGGTGGACAGCGAAAGCGAAGATCCTCGCAATAACCTGAATGCCCGCACTCCGGGCAACCGACTGGTTCACCTCAGCGGTGATCCCGCACTGGTGGGACAGTATGTGGACATCAAAATCACCGATGCCACCACCTGGGCCTTGTTCGGAGAACTGGTCTAACCGAGGATTTCCCTGATATAGAGAAAAGGAGCGTTCCATCATGCCTGATGCAGCTACTCCCATGATGAAACAATATCTCGCCATCAAAGAGCAACACCCCGATTGTCTGTTGTTTTTCCGTCTGGGCGATTTTTATGAAATGTTTAATGAGGATGCTAAGGTCGGTTCCCGGGAACTGGATTTGACCCTGACTACCCGTGACCGAAATAAGCCAGAGAACGAGCGCACCCCCATGTGCGGCGTGCCCTATCACTCCGCCGAGTCCTATATCGCCCGCCTGATTGCCAAGGGCTACAAGGTGGCTATTTGTGAGCAGATGGAAGATCCTGCCTTGGCTAAAGGCATCGTAGAGCGCGATATTATCCGCATTGTTACTCCCGGCACGGTCATTGACGCCTCTATGCTGGACGAAGGTCGTAACAACTATATCTGTGCCATCTACGTGGATTCCATGGCTGCTGGCCTGAGCTTTTGCGATATGTCCACCGGCGAGTGTTTTGCTACTGCCTTTGCCGGCAGCGGCTTGACCGACCACCTGATCAACGAGCTGGGCCGTTTTGCGCCCCGCGAGGCGGTGTTGTCTGACGGCGCTTACAGTGACGATGCATTGGTCGACTTTTTGCGAAATAAGATGAATTGCCGCTGCGAAAACGGCGGAGAGTTCCGGTTCCGTACCGACACCGCTATTCCAATGGCAGACAAACAGTTTCGCAAGCGGGTCAACGTGCCGGAAGAGCATGAGGTGGAGGCTCTTCAGGCGGCCGGTGCGCTGATTTCTTATCTGGTTGAAACCCAGAAGACCGATCTGTCCCACATCTCTACGCTAAACTTCTATTCCGGCGGTCAGTTTATGGAGTTGGACCTGACAGCTCGCCGCAATTTGGAACTGACGGAAACCTTGCGCTCTAAGGAAAAGAAGGGCAGCCTGCTGTGGGTGTTGGACAAGACCAAGACCGCCATGGGCCATCGCTTGATCCGTTCCTGGTTGGAGCGCCCCCTGCTCTCCCCTGTCCAGATCAATCGCCGCTTGAGCGCTGTGAGCGATTTGGTGGCTGATACCATCGGTCGGGAAGAAATCATCCTTTGTCTGAAAGAAATCACCGACCTGGAGCGTTTGATTGGCCGTATTGTGTACGGCACCGCCGGAGGTCGGGATTTGGTGGCATTGGCTCGTGGTTTGGAGAAACTGCCTGGTTTGCAAAATTTGTTGGAGGGATATTCCTCTGCCTTGTTGAGCAGCCTGCGGCAGGGGCTGGACGGACTGCCCGAGCTTTGTCGGGTTATTTCGGAGGCTCTGGTGGATGAACCGCCCTTCTCTGTGCGCGAAGGCGGTTTCATCAGAGAAGGCTGGAACGCCGATGTGGACCATCTGCGTGAAATTCAAACCAACGGGAAAGGCCTGGTGGCGGCTGTAGAGACCCGCGAGAAGGAACGCACCGGAATCAAGAACCTGAAGGTGGGTTTCAACAAGGTATTTGGTTATTACAT
>JAZOBG010000104.1:0-5393 GCA_045595865.1 Oscillospiraceae bacterium | reverse complement strand
CGCCAAGCAGCTGCCCGTCCCCATGATGAACATCCTGAACGGCGGCGCTCACGCCACCAACAACGTGGAAATTCAGGAATTCATGATCATGCCGGTCTCCGCTCCCTCCTTCCGTGAAGCTCTGCGCCGCTGCACCGAGGTCTTCCACACTCTGAAGACCGTTCTGAAGGAAAACGGCACTCCCGCCGCCGGTGTGGGTGACGAGGGTGGCTACGCTCCCAACCTGAAGAAGGACGAGGATGCTCTGAAGGTCATCGTGGCCGCCATCGAGAAGGCCGGTTACAAGCCCGGCGAGGACTTCAAGATCGCCATCGACGCCGCCTCCTCCGAGTGGTGGAATGAGGAAGAGAAGTGCTATATTCAGCCCAAGTCCGGCAAGAAGATGACCCAGCAGCAGCTGGTCAACATGTGGAAGAAGTTTGCTGATACCTATCCCATCATCTCCCTGGAAGACGGCATGGCCGAGACTGACTGGGAAGGCTGGGCAATGCTGACCAAGGCGATCGGCGACCGTGTGCAGTTGGTGGGTGACGACCTGTTCGTCACCAACGTCAGCCGCCTGTCCACCGGCATCGAGAAGAAGGTAGGCAACGCCATTCTGATCAAGGTCAACCAGATCGGCACCCTGACCGAGACTCTGGACGCCATCCAGATGGCCAACCGCGCCGGCTACACCGCCATCGTCTCTCACCGCTCCGGCGAGACCGAGGACGCCACCATCGCCGACATCGCCGTTGCTGTCAACGCCGGCCAGATCAAGACCGGCGCTCCCAGCCGTACCGACCGCGTGGCCAAGTACAACCAGCTGCTGCGCATCGAAGAGGAACTGGACGACGTGGCTCAGTACCCCGGCATGAACGCATTCTTTAACCTGCGCTAATTCCATAAGAAAGCACAAGCGGGATCACCCATCGGGCGGTCCCGCGCTTTTCGTGTCGTCCAGTTCCGGGGCCCCCGGCGAAACCCAGCGCAGCGGTTTCGCTGGGGAGAGGAGGAGCAGCAAAGTGAGCAAGTTTTCGCCGTTCGGCGGAAACGAGGGATACGGAGCTTGCGACGACGAGGACGATGTCGCTCAGTATCCCGGCATGGCCGCTTTCTTCAACCTGCGCTGATCGCGAAAAACATTGCAGGCCGCTCATGTGAGCGGCCTGCTTTTTATTTGCAAACAAAGTTTCATCCATCCAATAACCCTTCGTGCATCAGCAATTCAAGTACTTTGGCTTCCCGTTCAAACATCATCGGGTTATAAGGACTTTGAGCAACGCTTCGATTTTTTCTTACAGCAATTTGAGGCTCCACATATTCCAGAACATAATTTTCCTGCGCTTCATAATCATCCAGGCTTTGACAGACAGCCTCGTTTTCCACTTCGCAAAGATAATAATAGTTATCTTGAATAAAGCACTCAGCGGCATCGCTGTCACTCTTCTGAACACGGTGAACGTAGCCATACTCTTTTACCGTTTCGGGTTTGACCACCAATCCCGCCTCTTCACGGGTTTCCCGCACCATGGCGATGATCGGATCCTCGCCATCTTCGATGCCGCCACCCGGAAATTTGTAGTAGTCATATTTTGTGCTGTGTATCATTGCGATCTTCCCGTCTGAGATTATAATACTCCTCGCCGAATTGCGCACGAAAGACCGGGTGCATTCCCTATAATCCCCTTTATCCATCTCAAACAAAAGTCTCATCGCACACCTCGTTCAAATTCAAATTTGCTTGTCTGCTTGATTTTACCACAACAAAAAGCGTATGCAAATAAAAAGTTGGCACATCCCAAAACCCATGCTATAATTAAGTATTAACAAAATCGCACTGCACCGGAAAGGACGGCCCCACATGAACGGAGTACTCATCATCGACAAACCCGCCGGATGGACCAGTATGGACGTATGCGCCAAGCTGCGCGGCGTGTTCCACGAAAAGCGCGTGGGCCACGGCGGCACCCTGGACCCCATGGCCACCGGAGTGCTCCCCGTGTTTCTGGGCCGCGCCACCCGGGCGGTGGAATACGCCACCGACTCCGACAAGGAATACATCGCCGGAATCGAGCTGGGCGTGGTCACCAACACCCAGGACACCCCCGGCGAGGTGTTGGAAGAGCGGTCCGTTTCCATCGACCGGGTCGCGCTGGAAGCCGTTCTGTCCCGATTCACCGGGCCGTTGGACCAGATCCCGCCCATGTTCTCGGCCATCAAGAAGGACGGCAAAAAGCTCTACGAACTGGCCCGCAAGGGTGTCGAAATCGAGCGCAAGCCGCGCCACATCGTAATTAAGGAGTTGGAAATCACCAACTGCATTGACGATACCACTTATGAACTGCGCGTTCTTTGCTCCAAGGGCACCTATGTCCGCACCCTGTGCCACGACATCGGCGCCGCTCTTGGCTGCGGGGCCGCCATGTGTTCTCTGCGCCGCTCCATGGCCGCCGGCTACACTCTGGCTGACTCTGTCACACTGGAGCAGGTGCTGAACGCCGAGGATCCCGCCGTCTTTGTCCACAAAGTGGACAGCTGTTTTTCCCAATACCCCTCCGTGACCATTGACGGCAAAGACCTGTTCAAGGCAAAGAACGGAAATGCTTTCCCTTGGGCAGGCAGCGAAGGCACCTACCGCGTGTACGGTCCGGAAAATGAATTCCTGTTGCTGGGACAGTGCAAAGATGGTATGATAACTACGATAAAAAGCTTTTTCGAGGTAACCTGATGGAACAACGCAACCGTGTCATCGCGCTGGGTTTTTTTGACGGCGTACATAGGGGACACGGCGCGCTGCTGCGCCGCGCGGAGGAACGGGCGAAGGAACTGGACGCAGTTCCTGCCGCCTTCACCTTTGATGCCCACCCCACCCAAGTCATTCTGGGACAACCTTCTCCCCTGCTGACCACACCGGCAGAACGGGCCGATCTCATGCGCCGTCTGTACGGAACTCAGGAGGTCATCATCGCCCGGTTTGACAACGATATGATGCACATGAACTGGCAGGATTTTGTCGCCGAACTGTTGATAAAGCGCCACGCTGCCGCCCATCTGGTGGTGGGGCACGATTACCGCTTCGGCTACCGCGGCGAAGGAACTCCGGAAAAACTGAAGCAGTTCTGCACCGAACTCGGCATAGGCTGTGATATCATCCCCCCCGTGGAAGTGGACAACATCCGTATCTCCTCCAGCTACATCCGCACCTTGGTTGCCCAGGGTGAGATGGAACGGGCCATGGAATTCCTCGGCCATCCCCATACCCTGACCGATCAGGTGCGCCACGGCAAGAAAATCGGCACTCGCCTGGGGTTCCCTACCATGAATCTGCAGATCCCTGCCGGCAGTGTGGTTCCCGCTTTCGGCGTGTACGCCACACGGGTATGGGTCAACGACAAATCCTATATGGCCGCCACCAATGTCGGTGTGCGTCCTACGGTAGAGGACAACCGTCCGGTCACGGTGGAAGGTTCCCTGATGGACTTCAGCGGCGACCTGTACGGAAAGACCGTCCGCATGGAATTCTACCGCCGCATTCGCCCGGAACAGAAGTTCGCCTCGTTGGACGACCTTCGCGCCCGGATCGCGCAGGATATCCGGGCCGTGCACGCCTATTTCAGCACAAGTGAAGTCCTGCTGTCCGATCCCGACCTGTAATACAAATTCTTCGAAGGGGGTTTCCAATGCCTCACAATCCGATCCATCATCAGAAACACAAATACAAATACCTCTACGCCGCCGGATTTTCCTTTGCTTTCTTTCTTCTGCTGACAGGGTTCCTTCTGGATGACCCGCGCAATATTCTCCCCGGTCTTAAAATCATTCTGAACAGCAACGGCGTCCTCATCACCGACTACATTGCGCTTGCCGGCCCCGGCGCCGCTTTTGTCAATTCCGGTCTGGTCACTCTGCTCTCTCTGTGTCTGAAGTGGCTGGTGGACGAACCCCACAACGGTACTGACATCGTGGACATCGGCCTGATGGCTGGCTTTGCCCTGTTCGGAAAAAATATTTTCAATATCTGGCCCATCATTCTGGGCACTTTTCTGTTTTCCAAATTGAAGCGGGAACCCTTCGGGAAATTTGTCTCGGTGTCCCTGCTGGCCACCTCCCTGTCCCCGCTGGTCAGCTTTGCCGGTCTCCGTCCGGGTTGGTGGTCTCCCCTGCTGGGTCTTTTGGTCGGTTTGGCTGTGGGTTTTGTGGTCGCTCCCCTTTCCATCTATACTTACCGCATCCAGAACGGTATGAATTTGTATAACATGGGTTTTGCCTGCGGTCTGCTGGCCATGGTCATCGTCCCCCTGTTTGCCGCCATTAACCGCTCTCCCCAGAAAACCGACTACTGGGCCACCGGATATAACCTCCCCCTTGGGATCATGCTGGCGGTTCTCTGCAGCGTATTGGTACTGTTCGGCTCCCTGTCCGGCAAAAAGGATGCGTGGCGGGAATATGCCCACATGGTCCGGCGCATGTCGGGCCGCTCCCCCAGTGACTTTCTTCGTATGTTCGGCCCCGGCACCACACTGATCAACATGGGCATCAACGGCGCCGTGGCCACCGCCCTGATTCTGCTGACCGGCGGTGATCTGAACGGCCCCACCGTGGGATGTATCTTTACGGTCATCGGCTTTTCGGCCACCGGAAAACACGTGCGCAACATTCTGCCGATTATGGCAGGTGTTCTGCTGGGCAGCATGGTCTTCCATTTTTCCATCAATGACCCTGCCGTGCAGATCGCCGCTCTGCTCTGCACCACGCTGGCTCCCTTTTCCGGTGTATTTGGCTGGCCCTTCGGCGTACTGGCCGGGTTCCTCCACTCCGCATTGGTGCTGGAAGCGGGATCGGTGGCGGAAGGCGTCAATCTTTACAACAACGGCTTTTCAGGCGGCCTGCTGGCCATCGTACTCTATCCGGTCATCTCCTCCATCGTCTACCACCGCAGAGCGGTGCTTCAGGACAAGGAGTACATGGATGTGTTCCTCAATGAGAACACCCTCTCCCCCGAGGAAGAGGAGCAAAACCACAGCAAGGACATCGATATGCCCTTTTAACTGCATTTTTTTGCACGGGATATTCCCCAAATCGGAGAATATCCCGTAATTTTTTCTCCATTTTTTACGTTTCCGTCCAAAATATCGGTTGTCAAGACAAAACTCTTGGTGTATAATAACCAAGATAGCTGTTTTTTCCCGGCTACGCACTTAACAACAGGTAAGGAGAGGACCCAATTTATGAACTACTCTGCTCAAAACATCCGTAACGTCTGTATTCTCGGACACGGCGGCAACGGTAAGACCTCCCTGGTGGAGAACCTGCTTTATGTGACCGGCGGCACCGATCGTCAGGGCAGACCTGCCGACGGCAACACCGTTTGCGACTACGATCCCGAGGAGATCAAGCGCCAGATTTCCATT
>JAZOBG010000103.1:0-25503 GCA_045595865.1 Oscillospiraceae bacterium | reverse complement strand
ATCAGCTCCGTCGGGTATCTGCTCATAATCCGGCACGAACGCAACCAAACCTCCGCAGAAAACCACCGCGAGAACCGCCAACAAAACAGCCACTGCCGGCGGACGTTTCTTTTTCCACTGGAAAATGCTGCGAAGGCGCAGTTCGGTTTCCTTGGCTGAGCCGGATAACCGTGTCGAAAACGGTGACTTGGGTATTTTCATCGGCATTCCCCTTTCACTTTCCCACCCTCGACGCAATACTCCCGCTGCTGTCGATATACTCCGGCGGCGTGTCCTCTGTCACGCGATATCTGGTCGTGATCCACATGTTGTTCCGTCCAAGGTCCAAATCAATCAGGCCGTTAAACTGAGGATAGCCAAACGGCGGTTCTTCCCCGGTTACGCGATACTTTATCGTTTTCAACATGTCATCCCAGTTAAAATCCACGTCGACCAGAGCATCCACCTGAAGGTATTCCAACCGCAGCGTGCCGCCTTCACAAGCCAGTGTTAAGGTCGAACAGTCAACATTGGGGATGTTTTTGCGGACCACCTGTGCGTTCTTGATGTTTGCGCCGTTTGGAAGCCAGTACAAATCAGCCGAGCGGAACCGACCCGTGGCATAAACCGTTCCGCCCGGAACTTCTTCCACCGCCAGTATCCCGTTTTTTCCGGGTACAAGTTCGCTTGCTCGCTCCCCCGACGGCGCAAACCCCACCAAACTACCGCAGAGAACAACCACGAGAATTGCGGCAGCAACTGCAATTACCGGCGGACGCTTCTTTTTCCACTGAAAGATGTTGCGAATACGCAGTTCGGTTTCCTTCGCGCTGCCCGACAGGCGGGTGGAAAAGGGGGTGTTCGGAATATTCATACGCGGCCTCCTTTCTCGGTTTCAGGCTATACCAGCAGTTTGTACTTTCTGTGTCGTTACTTCAATTTCAGGCGCTCCACGGCATTCAAAATGGTACGGCCGTAGGCGGCGTGGTCTTCCGGGGGAAGCTGGCGCAGGGCGGCTTCGTCGCAGGCCAGTTCTGTGTCGCGCTCCACCAGACGCACCATATACCACAGGAAGGGATTGAACCAATGGACCACGTTGGTCAGCAGGGCAACGCCCTTCAGCCAGATGTCACGGCGGCGGAAATGGGTCAGTTCATGCACCAAAGTGAAGCGCAGCTCGTCCCCCGTGGGCGGGTTTTCGGGCAGCAGCAGCCGGGTATGGAAAATCCCGGCCAGCATGGGAGCTTTCAGTCCGCTGCAGACGCGCAGACCGGGGCGGCGGTCCAAACCCAGCTGGTCGCCGATCTGATTGTACATACGGATCGCTTCGGGGTCCTCCACGGGTTTGCTCCAGCGGCGAATGCAGCGCACAAAGCGCAGGTGAGAGATCACGACCCAACTCAGCATGACCAGCGCACCCACTGCCCAGACGAGGAAAAGGATCTCCGACAGGGTCAGCTCGATCTTCAGTTCCTCCGCATTGACGGAACCTTCCGCCGAACCGCTCTGGACCGGAGCCGAAGGGGTCACGGACGGCTGCACCGGAGTGGCCGAAGAGGGCGACGGGGCGGGATCGCCAACGTTTTCGCCGGGAATTACGGGCTGGGCAGGGCTATCATACTCAAAAATCACCGTATCGGACGGAGTGGTGATTTGAATGGGCGCTGAATGGGTGGTCTTGTCGGCCGCAAGAAACGAAACGGGAATCAGCAAGCGCAGGCAGAGCAGCAGCCATATCCAGCAGCGCCAGCGGGCGGCGTAACGGCTGCGGGACGCCCGCGCCGCGATGGCAAAGGCCACCACCGCCACCGCGCCGCCGACAGAAAATGTAGCAAGGGTAAGGAGAAACTCAG
Source organism: Oscillospiraceae bacterium (assembly GCA_045595865.1). Classification (GTDB taxonomy): domain Bacteria; phylum Bacillota; class Clostridia; order Oscillospirales; family Oscillospiraceae; genus JAJPXI01. Next base: position 23,671 of record JAZOBG010000103.1, on the reverse strand, counting down.
TCATGCTTCGGTTCTCCTTCCAGTTCATTCAGCAGCCGCCGCAGATCGTCCAGTTCCGACTGCTTCAGCCCATCGCGGGCCAGGGCGGCCACGAAATTCCTGGGAGAACCGTAAAGCTGGGACAGGGTGGCGCGGCTGTCAAAGGCCTGATACTCCTCCCTGCTGACCAGAGGGGTGTAAAGATTTCCGCTGCGGTTGTGCACCACCGACACGAACCCTTTTTTGACCAATCGGGTCAGGTAGGTGTTGACCGTGTTGACCGCCCAATGATGTTCGGCCAGACGCTCCTCCAACATGGTACGGGTGGTATCGGGGCCGCAGTCCCACAAAGCCTTAATGACTTCCAGTTCGGTATCAGGCAGACGTTTCATAATGATCCTCCATCCTTTTACTTCAAGTGTAGTTTGTAATTATATACTACACTTGCAGTATATAAAAATCAAGTTACATTTTAATTACAAAAAAATCCAAGGACGAATCGAAATTCATTCCTTGGATTTTTTGAATCTGATTTACAGATCAAAAGGGCGGCCGGTCGCGGTCCTGTTCAAAGGCGTCATCCTCGTAGGGGAACTCCTCGGGTACGGGTTCGGAATAGGCGACCTCATTCATGCCCTGCTTGAACTGCATCTCCTGCCATTGCTCCTTGGTGATCAGGATCTGACGGGCCTTGGAACCCTCAAAGGGACCAACCACGCCCTTTTCCTCCATCTGGTCCACCAGTCGGGCGGCGCGGGAGTAGCCCAGCTTCAGGCGGCGCTGCAGCATGGAGACCGAAGCCTGTCCGGCTTCCAGTACCACGTCAATGGCGGCGGGCAGCAGCTCGTCGTAATCGTTGTCCACCGCTTCGGGAGCAGGACCACCGGTACCCTTGGCGCCCTTGTCCTTTTCGGCAGCGTGCTGCTCGATCTGGTGTAGTACATCATCGTCGTAACGGGCGGTACCGCTCTTCTTGACGAATTCCACCACGTCGGCCACTTCCTGATCGGAGATCAGGCAGCCCTGCACACGGGTGGGTTTTCCGGCTCCCAGGGGGAAGTACAGCATATCGCCGCGGCCCACCAGCTTTTCGGCACCGGCGGTGTCCAGAATGATGCGCGATTCCATAGCGGAGGCTACAGCAAAAGCAATACGCGAGGGGATATTTGCCTTCATCAGACCGGTGATGACGTCGGCGGAAGGACGCTGGGTGGCAATAACCAGATGCATACCGGCAGCACGGCCCATCTGGGCCACGCGGCAGATGGATTCTTCCACTTCCTTGGCGGCCACCAGCATCAGGTCGGCCAGCTCGTCGATGACCACCACGATCTGGGGCATCTTTTCCATATCCGGCTGACGGGCGGCATGGGCGTTGTAGGACTTCAGGTCACGCACGCCCACTTCGGAGAAGGCTCGGTAGCGCTTCATCATCTCGGTGACCGCCCACTGCAAAGCACCGGCCGCCTTCTTGGGGTCGGTGACCACAGGAATCAGCAGGTGCGGAATACCGTTGTAAATGCCCAGTTCCACCATCTTGGGGTCCACCATGATCAGGCGGACCTCTTCAGGAGTGGCTTTGTACAGCAGAGATACGATCAGCGAGTTGGTGCAGACCGACTTACCGGAGCCGGTGGTACCGGCGATCAGCATGTGGGGCAGCTTGGCAATGTTGCCCACAATGCAGTTGCCGCCAATGTCCTTGCCGATGGCAAAGGCAACCTTTGATTCGTGGTTGCGGAAAGCACCCGAGTCGATCACATCGTGAATGTAAACGGGAGAAACCAGCTTGTTGGGCACCTCGATACCCACCATGGAAATTTTATCAGGAATGGGAGCGATACGCACGCCGGAGGCACCCAGCGCCAGTGCGATGTCATCGGCCAGATTAGTCAGCTTGTTCAGGCGCACGCCCTGATCCAGCTCCAACTCGTAACGGGTGACCGAGGGACCGCGGGTGACGTTGATGATCTTGGCCTCAATGCCGAAGGAATGGATGGTGTCGGCCAGACGGGTCTGGTTGTTTTTCAGTTCGCCCAATGCGTCGGCACCGATGCCTCCTTCCCCCTCCACCAACAGAGATACAGGAGGATATTGATAAGCAATGACCGGCTGGTTCATGGTTTCTTCGATCTCGGCGGTCACTTCGGCGGCGGCCTGTGCAGCCTCCTCCGGCTTGACCTTGGGCTGGGCCGGCTGGGCGGCAGGAACCACCGGCTCAGCATCGACTTCGGGTTCGATGTCATCAAAAGGCATGGGGGGTGCCACAGGCTCTGCCACCGGTTCCGGGGCATAAACCGGCTCAGGAATCGACTCAACCTTCGGCTCGGCAGCGGTAGCAGGAACCGCACCGGTCAGCAGCTGATCAGGTGCGGGAACACGGGATTCCCGGTTAAAGAATTTCTTCCGTTTGGGTTCGGATTCCGGCTCCGGCTCCGGTTTCTTCGGAGTCGGGGCAGCCACGGCGGGTTCGTCCATGGGAATGTCAATGGCAGCACGAACCTTCTTTGGTTTGATCGGCTCCGGGACAGGCTCATATTCCGGCTCCGGGTCACGCACACGGCGCTTGGGCGGCGGGGGCAGGTCCTCTTCCAGCTCATATTCCACATGGGGACGGTTGCGGATCGCGTCCACGATATCCACCACAGTCATATTGAATGCGGCCAGCAGCATCAGAAGAGCAAGCACAATAAAGACCACAAGGGAACCGATCTTACTGAACACAACGGCAAACACAAAGGCCAGCATGCCGCTGATGGCGCCGCCGCTTCCCATGGCGCGGCCGGAGATCCAGAACTCGGCAAACAGCTTAAAGCTCCATGTTACATCATTTGTATACAGGAACAGGTGCAGGATGCAGCCGAACAGGACGGGCAGCAGCAGAGTACACCAAAGACGCAGGCGCACCGGACGGCCGCGGTGAAAGCCCAGCACATAGGACGCCACCAGCAGTGCAGGCGGTGCAAACCAGAAACCGTAGCCAAACAGCCCCTTCAGCAGACCCACGAAGAAGTCAATAAACAGAGCGTGGACATTAAAGTAACCAAAGGCGGCAAAAAAAGCCAGCAGCAGGCACACCACAGCACCTACCTCCCGGCGGAAGGGCTTGGGCTGGGGAGTAATCGCCGGCGTCGTCTTTTTGCTGCTCTGCGCCGACTTGGAAGCAGTCGACGAACGGGACGAGCCGGAGGAGCTTGTCCGCTTGCTGTTGGAGGCAGCAGTCTTTGATTTTGTAGCAGTCGTTTTCTTGCGAGTGTCTGCCAATGGGACCACCCTTTCAAAACGGGCCGAAAGCCGGCCGCAAAACATTATAATAAACCAAAATATATCATACTCCAAAATTTGTTCGATTTCAAGAGAAAACAGAGCGCCCGCCGTAAAGCGAGCGCTCTGTACTGTTTGGTGCATATTACAGGAAGATTTCCAGCGCGATGGCCACAACACCAATGGCCCAGCAGTAGTAGGCAAACTTGCCGAACTTGTTCTTCTGGGCCAACAGATTGACCAACCGAATGGAGAAGTAACCGACCACACCGGCCACCACCATACCCAGTAGATACTTGGGCAGCAGTGCGGGATCAATGCCGTCCCGAATCACGTCGATCACCTTCAGCAGGGTGGCACCCACCACGGCAGGCAGACTCAGCAGGAAGGAATACCGCACGGCAAAGGTGCGGTCAAAACCCAGCGCCATGCCGGCTGAAATGGTGCATCCGGAACGGGACAGGCCGGGAATGACAGCCACCGCCTGCGCGCAGCCCACCAGAAGGGCATCGCTCACGGTTGCGGTGCGGGCATTCTTGCGTCCACGGGCCATGCGGTCAGAAACAAACAGAATGGCGCCGGTGACCAGCAGAGCAATGCCGACAAACACATTGCTTGCGCCCAGAGATTCCACCTTATCCTCAATGGGCAGGATCAAAAACAGGGGCAACGTACCCAGAATGACCATCATCACCAGACGGCGAGCCGGAGGCACCGGGCCGGAATTCCCCTTTCGGTCAAACAGCGAACCCACACCACGGAAAAACTCGGTGATCATGTCCACAATGTCACGCCAGTAGACCATGCACACGGCAATCAGAGTGGCAAAATGGAGCAAAACATTGAACAGGTTGTCCGGCTCTTCCATGCCGAACCAGGTCTGAAACAGAGACAGATGGCCCGAACTGGATATGGGCAGAAATTCCGCCACACCCTGCACAAAGCCGAGGACGATGGACATCAGATACGTCATAATCAACACCTCAAATCCGTGATATCTTATTATCAGTATGATATTACCATAGATTGCAGAACATTTCCATTAAGAAAAAATAAAAATGTGCGCTTCGAAGACACGAAACGCACAAAAATTTTTAAATTATGCCTTTGGGGCATCTGCGATCTTATCCAAACGGCAGTTGCGGAAGTACAGAATGATATCGGTACTGACCATGACCAAATTGATGATGTAGAAAATAAACACGTAAGTAATGTTGTGGGTAATGATTTTACCTGCCGTGCCAAAGATATATCCGATCCAGATAAACACTTCAAACATCAGGCTCTTACCCTTGGCCGTGCGAGACTTCCATGACTTATATACCGACATAGGCCATGACAGGCCAAAGCAAATTACCATCACTGCTTCAAACACTTGACTTAAACCACTCATCGAATTTTTCCTCGCTTTCCGAATTTTTCCGACAGAAGTATAGCACCCCTACCCCACCCTGTCAAGGGTAGGGCGGAGGGTGCCGTTTTCAACTCTTTTCAGAAAATTCCCGCATCTTTCGCCGCTCGTCCATCATGGCGTGCAGACACTCCAGCGCATCGGACAGGCCGCCGATCCGGTCAATAAGTCCAATGCGCACCGCTTCCTCCCCATAGATGACACTTCCCACATCGGAAGCCAGTTCTTCCGTCTGCAGCATCATCTTTGTAAAGGTTTCCCGCTTCACATCACTGTTATGGGTCACAAACTGAATGATACGCTCCTGAATGCGCTGAAAATAGTTGAAGGTCTGCGCCACTCCGATGACCAGACCGCTCATACGCACCGGGTGAATCGTCATGGCAGCCGATGGTGCGATAAAGGATGTCTTTGCCGACACAGCAAGGGGAACGCCGATGGAATGTCCGCCGCCCAGAACCAGCGAAACGGTGGGTTTTGACATACTGGCGATCAGTTCGGCAATGCCTAACCCCGCTTCAATATCACCGCCCATGGTGTTCAGCAAGATCAGAAGTCCATCGATGTCCTCACTCTCCTCAATGGTAGCGAGCAATGGCATCACATGCTCATACTTGGTGCTTTTCGAACTCGGCGGCAGGATCTGGTGCCCTTCGATCTGCCCCACGATGGTCAGGGTGTGGATGGTTCCACGCTGCGTAGTAATGGTGGCCGAACCCATGTCCACGATCTGCTGCTGACGCTGGTCCATGCTCGCCGTGCCGTTTCCGGCCTCTTCCCTGTCCTGCTCGTTGACCGCCTCGGTTACTTTGGTTTGCTTCATTCTGCCGCCTCCCAAAATCATTTTGGTTAGCATTTGCAGAAAAGTAGCCTTTATACAAAAACCCCGGGCCGTTGGCCCGGGGTTCGGTCAATTTTAGGCTTCGTAGACGGCGCGCATACCCTTGTAAGTCATGTAGCAGTCCAGCTTGGAGGTGGTCTCAAAGGGAGCGTGCATGCTCAGCACGGGCACGCCGGCGTCCAACGTGTCGATGTCACGCTCGGCCATGTAGGCAGCCACGGTGCCGCCGCCGCCCTGGTCAGCCTTGCCCAGCTCGGCCATCTGCCACACCACGCCATAGTCGCTGAGAATACGGCGGGCGTAAGCCACCACCTCGGCAGAGGCATCGGAAGCGCCCGACTTGCCGCGGGCACCGGTGTACTTGCACAGGCCCATGCCGTAACCCACGCGGGCGCTGTTGCGGCGCTCATAGACCTCGGCAAAGTTGGGGTCGTAAGCAGCAGTCACGTCGCAGGACAGGCAGAAGGACTTTTCAAAGCAAGCCTTCAGAGGCACATTCTGAGCATCACACAGGTCGCTCATGAAGGTGTCGAAGGCGGCGCTCTTCATACCGGACACACCCTCGGAACCGATCTCTTCCTTATCGGCCAGCATGCATACTGCGGTGCGGCGGGGGGTGGTCAGCTGGAACATGGCAGCCAGACAGGCATAGCTGCACACGCGGTCGTCCTGACCGTAAGCGCCGATCAGGCTGCGGTCAAAGCCCACGTCGCTGGCGCGGAAGGCGGGAACGGCAGAAAGCTCGGCGGAGATAAAGTCCTCCTCCACAATGCCGTACTTCTCGTTCAGAATGTCCAGAATAGCCAGCTTGACGCGGTCGGCACCCTCGTCATCCTTGAAGGGGCGGCTGCCCACCAAAATGTTCAGGCTCTCAGCGGGAATGGCCTCGCCCAGAGGCTTTCTGGACTGATCGGCAGCCAGATGGGGCAGCAGGTCGTCCACGGTGAACACGGGGTCACCGGCGCCACCGCCGATGGCAACCTTGCGCACGCTGCCGTCCTTCATGGCAACCACGCCGTGCAGCTCCAGAGGAATGGTCACCCACTGATACTTGCGGATACCGCCGTAGTAGTGGGTCTTCAGGAAGGCCATCTCCTCGGACTCATACAGGGGGTTCTGCTTCAGATCCAGACGAGGAGAATCAATGTGGGCAGCGCCGATGTTGGCGCCGTTGGCCAGACTCTCGCTGCCAATAACAGCCAGCATAACAGCCTTGCCGCGGTTGACGCGGTATACCTTGTCGCCGGGGTTGAGCTCCATGCCGCGCTCAAAGGCCTTGTAGCCGTTGGCCTCGGCCAGACGAACCGTGTAGTCCACACACTCGCGCTCGGTCTTACCCTCGTCCAGATACTTCTTGTAGTCTTCGCAGTAGGCCTCCAGTGCGGCCTCTTCGCCCTCGGCCAGACAGTCCCAGCCGTTCTTCTGCTTGTAGCACAGTGCCTCGCGGCGCAGCTCGCCCAAAGTCTTTTCTTTCTCGCTCATATCATTTTCCTCCTGTTATGGATTTTTTTAATATCTCTTCAAACAATGCCTGAGCCTTTGCCTCAAATTCTTCCGCGCTGGCGCAGTCGTTGATCAATATGTAATCACAATGTTCCCGAAACCAGTCTTCTTTTTTCTGTGCGCTGATGCGCAGACGGGCATATTCTTCGGTGATACCCTCCCGCTTCATAATGCGTTGGACGCGCACTTCATCGGGAGCGGTGACCGCCACTGTGCAGGTGCATCGGTCGGAAATTCCGCTTTCGATCAGGGCGATGGCGTCGATGGCCACGGCAGGAATATTGTCCTGTCGAGCCGCTGCGATGATCTCATCCACTGTAAAACCTACATACTTGTGGGTGATTTTGTTCAGGTCGTCCAGCGCCTGCTTGTCCTCAAACACGATGGCGCCCAGCGCCTTGCGGTTGAGCATACCGTCGTCGCCAAACACACCGTCACCGTAGCGCTGCCGCAATTCGGCACGCATGGGTTCGCTGTGGATCAGCAGATCGTGGTAGACCGCGTCGCAGTCCACAATGCGTCCGCCCAGATCGTCCAGCGCGTTCAACGCCGTGGTTTTACCTGCTCCGGTAGGGCCGGTGATGCCGATGACCTTCATGTACCTGCCTCCTCAAGATAATGCACGGGCTTATTGGTCTTTTTCGCATATTCTATTTCTGATTTTGTACTGCTCCCGATATAGCCGCCAACATTGATTACAAAAATCTCATCGGCCATATCTATTTTTCGCTTATGCATATCATCCAGCATCAGCTTGGTATTTGTCAACGTATCCTCGGACATACCTTCCCAAACTTCACTGTCGCCGGAATGACCGAACAGACCAACACTGATCACGATATTTCCTGCCAGAGTCAGATCTTTTTGTGTCTTTAAAAACGCATCCTTAAATCGCGTACTGCCGCACAGGGTAATTACCTTATACTGACCTACCATAACAACACACTCCGCACGAAATAATCCAAAGCCGCCATTGCGCAACACCCGAATCGGTTACAACCCGGTCTCCACTTCAATGATATGGAACCCTGCCGCCTTGTTCAGACGGTTGGCTACAGCCAGACCTACGCCGGTTTCCTCCGGACACTGGGACCAGATAGCGGTTACATCGGTTTCATCGTAGAATCGAAGATCGTCAAACACGTGGCGGGCCTGATCGGCCGGGTCGTCAGTCCTTCCGAGTTTGGTCACCACCTGATTGGGGAACAGATGGGCAAATTCGTCGAAGCAAATGACACCATCCCCCGGTGCCGCATGGTCCGCAATATACTGGGCAGTACACTTCGCGTTACCCTTGACCACGGTCACCGGAGCCTTGGGTGCGTAGTGGCGGTACTTCATGCCGGGAGCGCGGGGCTTCTCCCCCTCCCCCATTTTGCGGCGCACGGCATCGTCTACAGCCACTTCACCCAGCACCGATTCCAGCTGCTCCAGGGTGATTCCACCGGGGCGCAGCAGACGGGGCGGCGTGCAGGTCAAATCGATGATGGTGGACTCCACACCCACGGCGCAGGGCCCGCCATCCACAATGGCGTCGATCTTGCCGTCCATATCTTCCAGCATATGTACCGCCACAGTGGGACTGGGCCGTCCGGAGGTATTACCCGAGGGGGCGGCCACAGGAATGTCGGCCTGCTCAATAATGGCGCGGCACACGGCATGGTCGGGGCATCGCATACCAACGGTGTCCAGTCCGGCGGTGACCACATCCGGCACATTGCCTTTCCGCTTCAGGATCATGGTCAGCGGCCCGGGCCAGAATCGGTCTGCCAGTTCATAGGCGGAAACCGGGATCTCCGTGCAATAGCGCTCCAGCCAGTCAGCACCGGAAATGTGCAGAATCAAGGGGTTATCCTGCGGACGGCCCTTGGCTTTGAAAATATTGGCCACGGCCTGCGGATTCAACCCATTGGCACCAAGACCGTATACTGTCTCGGTTGGGATGCCGACCAAGCCGCCTTCCTTCAGGATGGCAGCCGCACGGCCGGTATCCAGTTGTGTCAGTCGCTGTGTGTTCATGTTTCGCCCGCTTTCAAACGTTCTGCCTGGTCGGCTGTGACCAGAGCGTCGATCATTTCATCCAGATCGCCGTCCATGAAGGAGTCGATCTTATACAGGGTCAGACCGATGCGGTGGTCGGTAATGCGACCCTGAGGGAAGTTATAGGTGCGGATGCGCTCGTTGCGCATGCCGGAACCGACCTGACTACGGCGTTCACTGGTGATAGCTTCCTCCTGCTCGCGCACTTTTTCTTCGTACAGACGGGATCGCAGGATCTGCATTGCCTTGTCGCGGTTCTGGAACTGGCTGCGCTCCTGCTGACATTCCACCACGGTGCCAGTGGGCTTGTGGATCAGACGCACGGCGGAGGAGGTCTTGTTGACATGCTGACCGCCCGCACCCGAGGCGCGGAACACCTGCATTTCAATGTCAGCAGGATTCAATTCAAAGTCCACCTCGTCTGCCTCGGGCAGTACGGCCACGGTGGCGGTGGAGGTGTGGATGCGTCCGCCCGACTCAGTCTCGGGCACACGCTGCACCCGGTGGACACCGGACTCAAATTTCATGCGGGAGTAGGCTCCTTCGCCTTCGATGATCATGGACAAGTCTTTGACCCCGCCCAGCTCGGTCTCGTTCAGACTGACCACTTCCACCTTCCAGCCCCTGGCATCGGCGTACATGGTATACATTCTGTGCAGGGAATGGCCAAACAGCGCCGATTCCTCACCGCCCACACCGGCGCGGATCTCCAAAATGACATTCTTGGAATCATTGGGGTCGGAGGGCAGCAGCAGAATCTTCAGCCGATTCTCCAACTCCGAAAGGTCGGCTTTGGCCTGAGCGTACTCCTCCTTGGCCATGTCACCCAGTTCGGGGTCACCCAGCAGCTCCTCAGCCCCGACCAGATCCTCTTTGCGCTTTTTCCATGCGCGATAGGCCTCCATCAGAGGGGTCAGTTCCTTTTCCTCCCGATTCAGGCGGGCTACCAACGCGGGATCGCCGTATGTTTCGGGGGCATTCAAACGGGCCTGCAGCACATCATATTTATGTTCTACGTCTCTCAGCTTATCCAGCATAGTAACCTCATCGATCTAAAATAAAGGATTTCACAAGTGCAATGGGTTCACGGATATACATTTTAAAGCGGGACGGCACATGGCTGGACGGTGCCGCCAGCGTGGACAGGTTGTCGTCATCCCTGTGGATACGCTTCCACAGCATCCGTACGCGGGTCAGATGGAATCCGTTGGAAACCACCACAATATCCTCCTCGATATCGTAACCCTTTTCCTCCAGCAGTGCCATGGAATAACGCAGATTCTGAATGGTATTGTGGGACTGATCTTCCTGCAGAATGCGGCTTTGGTCAACTCCCCGTTCCACCAGATAGTCCTGCATCGCCTGCGCTTCGGTGGTCGGCTCATCCGGCCCCTGTCCGCCCGACACAACGACGGTCACATCCGGGTGAGCGGCCAGATAATCCAGCGCCTTGTTCAGGCGATCCTGCAGCAGAACAGACGGCCCCCAGGGCTTGACCTGACAGCCGAGGATCACCATAATTTCCGGTTCCCCCCCCACATGATCGTAGCTGCCATGCAGCACCGTACCCAGAAGGGCACCGAAGGCAAGCACGCCGACAAGGATCAGGGCGATCAGCGCCTTGACCCATTTGGATTTCAACCACCTTCTGCCCTTGTAGGACTTCACCCGCGTGCCTCCTCCAATTCTGCGGCCAGGTTTTCCCACACCGCGTACAGATGGGCCAGTTCTTCCTCCAGCGCGTTGCGCTGCTCACACAGCTCCTGCAGTTTCAGATAATCGGCCGAATTTGCCTCGATCTCCTGAGTCAGCTCGTCCATGCGGATCTCGGCCTTTTCCACCTCACGCTCAGCCGCAGCCACCTGCTTTTCCAGCATTTTGGTGCCGCCGGAGCGTTTGGGTTTCTCTTTCTTCTCTTCCTTTGACTCAGGCTGCTTGGTCTGCTGCTGCAGGGCAGCAAGGCGCTCCTGCCGTGCCTTGAAAGACTCGTAATCACCCTTGAAGTCGGTGATCTGCCGGTTTTCCAGCATCCAGATACGGCTTGCAAACCGATCGATAAAGTAACGGTCGTGGGAAACAAAGAGCAGCACGCCCTCGTAACCTTCCACCGCCGCTTCGATCCATTCACGGGACGCAATGTCCAGATGGTTGGTGGGCTCGTCCAGCACCAGAAGATTGATCTTCTGCCCCATCAGAATACAAAGGCGCAGACGGCTGCGCTCACCGCCGGAAAGGGCAGACACCTGCTTGAACACATCTTCGCCCCGGAACATGAAGGATGCCAAACGGTCCCGGGCCTCCTGCGCGGTGCAGTTGGTCTCATACAGCATGGTATCCACCAGATTACGCTCAGGATGCTCAAATTGAACGATCTGGGGCAGATAACCCGCCTTGACGGTGGGGCCAAAGCGGATCTTGCCGGCGTCGGCAATCTCTTCCCCCAGCAGGATCTTCAGGAAAGTGGATTTGCCGGTGCCGTTGTCGCCCAACAGAGCGATCCGCTCACCGCCGATCACTTCCAGATTGATATCGGAAAACAATGTGCGCCCATCATAGCCCTTGGCCAGATCCTTCACAGTAAATACTTCGTCACCGCGGAAATCCTTTTCGCCAAACCCAGCCGTCATGGCCTTGGCCTTGGTGGGCTTGTCTGTGGTGCGCATACGCTCAATGCGCTTTTCCATGGATTTGGCGCGGCGGAAAGTCTTGTCGTTGCCCGAATAGGCCCAGATGCGCAGCTGCTCGGCAGCCTTTTCCAGTTGGGCGATCTTGGCCTGTTCCTTTTCATATTGCTTCAGACGCTCTTCATAACGGCGCTCTTTTTCCAGTACGTAGAAGCTGTAATTTCCGGCGTAAAATTCCGCCTTGCCGTTTTCCAGCTCCACAATGCGGTCCACCACCCGGTCCAGAAACCAGCGGTCGTGAGAGATGGCCAGAACGGTACCCTTGAATTTGTCCAGATATTCCTCCAGCCACTCGGTAGCATGAAGGTCCAGATGGTTGGTGGGTTCGTCCAACAGGAGAACGTCGGTATCCTCCAGAATCAAGCGTGCCAGATTAACGCGGGTGCGTTCACCGCCCGACAGATCATCAAAAAACTGCTCACGCATGTCCTGGGGAATACCCAGACCGTTGCAAACCTTATTCAAGGCCGTGGCAGTGTCATACCCGCCGCCCGCTTCAAAGGAAACCGTCAAAGCGTCATAGCGGCGCAAGATGGCCGGGTCGCCGTCCCCCTCCGCCATGCGGTTGGTCAGCTGCCGCATTTCCTGTTCTATGGCGGTCAGACGCTCGAAGGCGGTGTTCAGGACCATTTCTACGGTGTAACCGTCAGGGTACACCGGAATTTGGGAGATCAAGCCGATGCGGCGGCCGGGAGCAAGAACCACCTCGCCGTCATCCCAATCCATTTCACCGGTCAGGATCTTAAACAGCGTGGTCTTGCCGGCTCCGTTCTTGCCCAACAGACCGACGCGCTCCCCGGAATCCACCTGAAAGGTCAGTCCGTCCAATATTTTTTTACCAACCTCGAACTCCTTGCTCAGGCCGGAAACCGAAATCTCGATCATGTTCTTGTCACCTGTTTCTGCTTGTGCTAAAATAATGAAAAATTACACGAAAGGGTGGTATAAATGGATGCCATTCGCTGGCAAGGCGATTCCCTTGCCTTGCTTGACCAGACCAGACTTCCCGTGGAACAGGTCTGGCTGACTTATACCGATTATCGTCTCGTGGCCGAGGCCATTAAAACCATGGTGGTGCGTGGTGCGCCCGCCATCGGCGTATCGGCTGCCTACGCATACTGTCTGGCTGCACTGGAGGGTACCGACCTGACCGAAGCCAAAGCAATTCTCGCTGCCAGCCGACCCACGGCGGTCAATCTGTTCTGGGCGTTGGACCGCATGGAGCGTAAAGCAACCGACTGCGGCGGAGATGCCGCCGCCCTGATCGAAGAGGCCAAAGCCATCCACGCCGAGGACATTGCCATGAACCACGCCATGGGCAAATTCGGTGCCAAAGTGGTGCCCGAGCATGCCCGCATTCTGACCCACTGTAATGCCGGAGCACTGGCCACCGGCGGATACGGCACTGCGCTGGGTGTCATCCGTGCCGCCCACGAGGAGGGCAAGGTAGATATGGTTTACGCCGATGAGACCCGGCCCCTTCTGCAGGGCGCACGCCTGACCGCCTTCGAATTGGTGGAAGATGAAATCCCCACCACTCTGATCGCCGACAACATGGCCGCCTTCCTGATGCAGCAGGGCAAAATCGACATTGTCCTTCTGGGATGCGACCGCATGGCGGCCAACGGCGATTTTGCCAACAAGATCGGTACCTATTCGGTGGCCGTCACCGCAAAGCATCACGGTGTACCCTTTTATACGGTGCTGCCCTCTTCCTCCATCGACCTGACTCTGGAAGATGGCTCGGGTATTCCCATCGAAGAGCGCGGCTCCGAAGAAGTCCGTACCATGTACGGTGTGCAAACCGCTCCGGCTAACGTACCCGTGTACAATCCCGCCTTTGATGTGACACCCCACGAACTGCTGACCGGCATCATCACCGAAAAGGGCGTTATTTACCCACCCTTTAAGGAAAATCTCAAAAAATTATTCGGCTAAATCGCGTGTAATTCCCTTGAGGAATTCCACAAATTCTTCAAATTCCATACTGCGGGAGGCTTTGACCAGCACGGTGCAGTTCGGCTTGACGATCTGCTCCAGAACGGTCAGGGCCTCTTTTTTGTTTGGCCGCCAGTATACTTCACTCATACCGACAGCTTCGGCAGCGTCGGCCATGTGCTTGGACAGTTCACCGGCACAGACCAGATACTGGATACCGCTTCTTGCCACCAACTCACCAATACCCGCATGAAGCATGGGAGCCAGAGGTCCCAGTTCCAGCATATCGCCCAGCACGGCGATCTTGGTCTTTGCCTTGCCGGTGGCCAGCACCTCAATGGCGGCGCGCATGGACTGGGGATTGGCATTATAAGTGTCGTTCAGGATGGTGATGCCATCCTCCCGCCGCACAATATTCATGCGCATTTTAGTGGGAGCAAAGTGCAGAATACCACGCACGATTTCTTCCTGCGTCAGACCGAAACGCTCACCCACAGCACAGGCGGTCATAGCAGGGTACACCATGTGGTCGCCAAGGGCCGGAATCTCCACATCATAATGATGGTTCGGTGTATCCACTTTACAGCGAATAAAGGATTCCCCGTCGCTGACAATATCGGTGGCGCGATAGTCGCAGTTCTCACCGCGGCCGCACCAGACGGTGCGCTCGGCAAGCTGACCGCGCAAAGTGGTCAGCAATTCATCATCACCGTTCAGAACGGCCAAACCGCCTTTTTTCAAATGGTTGAATATCTCGCTCTTGGCCTTCAGGGTATTCTCGCGGCTGCCCAGATTTTCAATGTGGGCGTCGCCGATGTTGGTGATGACCGCCACATCGGGCTCCACAATGCCGGACAGATAGTCGATCTGGCCCACATCGTCCATGCCCATTTCCAGCACACAGATCTCATAGGAACGGTTCAGGCGCAGGATGGACAGAGGCAGACCGATCATATTATTGAAGTTGCCTTCGGTCTTGAGTACCTTGTAGCGTTCCCCCAGCACGGCAGCGATCATGTCCTTGGTGGTGGTCTTGCCCACACTGCCGGTCACGCCAATGAATGGAATGTCAAATCGGGACTTGTACCAACGGGCCAGATCGCGTAGAGCACGCTGGGTGCTGGACACTTTGATATAGAACTTGCCGGGCAGATAACTTGCACGCTCACGGGCAAACAAACAGCCTGCGGCACCGGCCTCCAGCGCATCGTTGATGAATGCGTGGCCGTCAAAACGCTCTCCCTCCAGCGGAAGGAACATCGAGCCTGCATGAATCACACGGCTGTCAGTGTCCACCTTTTCCACAGTCAGGGAAAGATCGGTCACATTACCGCAAAGTTTGCCGTCTACGGCCTCCAGAATTTCCTGTAAGGTAATGGGCTCCATAAAAGGTTACCTCCCCTGTTTTCTGGCCTCCAGCGAGGCGTCCAAAATGCGCTGGCAAAGCTGCGGATAGCCGATCCCCACGGCGGCAGCCTCCTGCGGCAGCAGGCTGGTGGGAGTCATGCCGGGCAGCGTATTGATCTCAAGGAACCAGACTTCGCCGTTTTCATCCAGAATAAAATCGGCACGGGAATAAACGCTCAACCCGATGGCGCGGTACACAGCCAGCGCGGCGGCACGCAGCTTCTCCTCTGCTTCAGGAGCAATCTCCGAAGGACAGACCTCGATGGCAGCGCCGGGCTGATATTTGTTGGCGTAATCGTAAAATCCTTCCTTGGGAATGATTTCAATGGAAGGCAGCGCCTCCTCCTCCAGAAGACCCACGCCAATTTCACGGCCGCTGATATACTGCTCCAGTACGGTGCGGCCACCCACGGTCAGGCCTTCGGTCAGAGCTACACGCAGTTCCTCTTTTGTTCGGGCAATGGACACACCGATGGACGAACCGCTGGCCACAGGTTTGACCACCAGCGGCAGCTGCGCCTCATTCACCAAAACGTCAATATCCTCCGCGGTGTACTCCACCGTCTTCCATGCGGGGGTGGTCACCACATCGGCCACCAACCGCTTGGTCAGATCCTTATCCATGGCGATGGCCGAGCTGAGATAACCGGCGCCGGTATAGGGAATGCCCAGCAGATCAAAGGCGGCCTGAACGCGACCGTCCTCGCCGCAGGTGCCGTGGAGGGCCAGAAAGACAATATCCGCCATGCCGCACAGTTCCAGAACGCCGGGGCCAAAGACGCTGGCACTCTTGTCCTTGCGGCCGGCGCGCACCTGCTCCAGATCCGGGGCAGCCGAGCTGATTTTCTTGAATTCTTCCGAAATAGGAGCGTCGAAATACTCGTTCAGGCTCCCATTCTGTTCTTCCAGACCGAAGAACAGATCGACCAATGCGGCGTGATGACCCAGACCGCGCAGCGCCTCGGTCACCATGGTGCCGGTGGACAGGGACACGTTACGCTCGGGCGAAAGGCCGCCAGCCAGTACGACGATTTTCATAAATAACGTCACCTCATCAAAACAGAGCATACCACTCCATTTTATGATTAATCATAGTATTGTACCACAGTTTTCCCGGTTTCTCAACCCCATACGTTAAAACTCCCGTTTACCTTTTGTGCTGGTATTACGCTATCCAGCAAACCGTTTATCGATTTGACGAAGTTTAAACATGGAAAAAGGAGCAAGAACTATTCATTCTTGCTCCCGTGGGATATGTTATATCATTCGACAGCTGAAATTGGCAGCACTCTGAAAATACATTAATGCATGTTTCCTCTGCGGTTTTTTCTGCGAACCGCTTTTATCAAATGCGTCCAACCAATGTAATATATACTGCCAAGGGATATTAGCAACACATGGTTTGATAGAACACTCAAACCGTCCGTGTTGAAGGCTAATATCAGCGATAGGGTAAAAACCGACATTACAGCCGGTGAGGAACACTTATAGATGCCGTGCTGTTCTTTTCGTAGATGCGGCAGGTAGTTCAATCCCTCTCCCGCTGGTCCTTACCACAAATAACACATTTCTGGTTTTCAAATTGGTGCGCGGGCATCCCCTTAAGGATGTGTGTCCGCAGGACCTCTTCGCCGCACTGGGCGCAATAAATCACCTCGTCATAGGAGCCCTGCTCAGTGCAGGTAGAGGCAACCTCGTTCTCTTTCACTCGGATCAGCTCAGGGTGGTTATGCACCTCGTTTGCAGGCTTCACAGCTTCCATTACGAAATAAGCGGCCAATAGAATAAGACAAATTGCAGGTATCAGGCACCAGCGCAGATGTTTCTTTTTTCGAACCAACGGCTTTGTTTCCTTGGTTACAGCCTCCGCGGAGGGAATATCCATCTCGCACTCATAGCCGTCGTTCAGCAAATAATCTGCGGTTACATTGAACAGTTTGCTGATGCGTAAAATATTCTGCGCATCCGGTAGTGCCGTTCCGTTTTCCCAGCGGCTGATGGCTTGCCGGGAAACCTCCAGTTTTTCCGCAAAATCCTCTTGGGACCAGCCGTTTTCCTTTCTAAGTATGATTAACTTTTCGCGTAAATTCATAATGTTACCTCCTTGATTGGATAGGTTCATTATACCAAATCCCCTTCCAAAAGCCACCGCATCAACATTACAATTCCGCAACAAAGCTTTACATACCGCAAACTTCTTTCTCTCCGTTGCCAATATTTACTTCTTTCATGTTCAAAAACAGGTTAATTCATTGAAACAGGCGGAGTTAGACCCCGGAAACGCAAACGGTAAAAGTACGTCTCAAACCGAGAAAAGGAATCGCCAAAATCAAGTTTCACTTTTCTGCGGTCCAAATTCGTTCTCTGTCTTTGTTTTCTCCCCGGTCGCCTTTCGGACTCCAAGTACACTGCCCAGCAGGAACAGCGCGGGTGGAACGGCGCCTACTATAATCATCAGCAAAAACAAAATCGGCGGCGATTCGGTTGCCCCGCAAGCAAGAAACAGCATGGCAAATCCCCAAGAGGACGGAAACGCAAGAATAAGCAAGGACCACATCAAAAGAACGGTCACAACATAACCGGCATCCCCCATGCTCGACTGAATTCCGGGAATGGCGGTTATGAATAGGAACAGGCCGCCCCAAATCCAGGCAATCAACGTCGGGGCCAAAAATGCCTTCACCCCTTCCCGAGTACTTTGGAGGCGGCTCCAGTTCAGCTTTCGGGCGATCCACCGTCCGGCAAATGCATAAAGTGCCAGAAGAACCGCCTCCCAGAGGAATAAAACAGTCGTCATGTACCCACCCAGAAGCGAGGAGAGAAACATACCGGTTATCCCAATGCTCGAAATGGCAAAATGGCTGATTGCAAACCATTTCAGCCGCTCACCCTGCTTGGGGGCACGCAGCTGCACCGGTTCATTGTGTTCCATCGGCACCCTCCTGTCCGTTGTCCGTTTTTTTCATACGCTCTGCCTTTTTGCTTCCCCAGATACTGCCCAGCAGAAACAGCAGCGGCGGCAGACCACCGGCCAAAAGCAGAGCAATCAGATACCCCGGTACACCAAGATCAAGTATCCCAACCATGGCAGACACAAGAACCACCAGAACCGATGGTGACGCAAGGGCCACCGAGGCCATAATCATTGCGCCAGATAATACGTTCAACTGATGAAACGAGGAAACAGTCAGCAAAAGTCCGCCCCATGTCCACGCAATCAGCGCCGGCCGCAGAAAGGCCAGAAAGCCCTCTCTCGCGACCGCCGGAGCACTCCATTTATGCTCTCCGGCTATATAAATTCCCGCCGCCATATACAACAGCAAAAGAATTCCTGCCCCCACACAAAACGCAATTTCCAGAAATCTCACACTATCCAGCGCAAGACAGACGAGGCCGGCCAAAAAGCCAAAAAGGGAGATGAGAAAATGACTGAGCGCAAAACCGGAAAGACGCTCCTGCCAAGCCGTTTTATGGGACACGGCCGCCTGTGATAATTCGGTACAATCCATGTCCGCTCACCTCTTTCCGCAGCACAGCAGGACAGACACATTGGAAATGACCGCAACCGCCACCATAACCACCGCCGCAAGGGTAACCGCGTGCATGGTGTCCATCAGAGCCGACCAGTCGGCCAGATTCACCCGTTTTTTCACTTCAAACAGCTGGAACAGCAGAGACAGAATGCAGCAGCCGAAACTGCCCAGACAGCACAGGACAAACCGGTCTTTTTTCCCAACGGACAACACGGGCAGCCCCCATGAAACAAGCCCCAGACACAGGCTTGCAAGATTGAACATTCAAATCACACTCCGATTTTCTGCAGACAGTTCATTTGCAGCAATTCTTTTCCCTCCGAGCAGGCTGCCCAGAAAAAACAACAGCGGCGGGATGCCGCCAGCCAGCAGCGCCAAAAGGCAAAAGCCAAGCCACCCAAGGCCAACCAAGCGCCCAAACCCATCCAAGTCGGAGGACATTGCAAGCAAAACCAACAAGGAGGACGGAGCCGCAAGGAACAGGGACGCACAAAATAAAAACAGCAGCAGCGGCCATACATTCAAAAACAGTGACAGCACCACAATTGCGGCCCACCCCCACGCGATCAGCGCAGGGTCCAGAAAGGCCCAGAGTCCCTCTTTCCAGCTATCAAAAGAGCCCCATTGGTTTTTCCTTGCACACCAGACACCGGCGGGAATGTACACCAGCAGCAAAAGACCGGTCACCAAAACTAGCAGCGACGTATACTGCCATAGATCGATGCAAGAAAGAATGGCATACAGAGGAAGCAGCACGCAAAAGCCTGTACCGGAAATGATGAAGTGGCTTTTTGCAAATCCGGCAAGACGGGCTTCGCGTTTTGCCCGGATCTCGTTACCCTTCATCTTCCTCCCCCTCCACGAACTCCAGAATATCCCCCGGCTGGCAGTCCAGCGCCTTGCAGATGGCCTCCAGCGTGGAAAAACGTACCGCCTTGGCCTTGTTGTTTTTCAAAATGGACAGGTTGGCAAGGGTCAGGTCTACTTTGGAGGCCAATTCGTTCAGACTCATCTTGCGCTTGGCCATCATAACGTCCAGATTCACTACGATCGGCATATCCAGACCTCCTTAAATGGTCAGGTCATTCTCTTCCTTCAGTTCAGCGGCCTGATGGAAGAGGGCGGACATGACCGTGAACAGAAGGAAGCCCATGGCGAAAATGGGAACAAACAAAGCATTGTAGGTCAGCAGCGGCGCAATAGACTTGTAGTAGAAAAATCCCCAGATCAACCGGGCCAATGCCGCGACCGAAATGATCAGGCAGCAAATGGCGGCACGTTTCATGTTGGCTGCGTTCTTCAAACTAAAGGTCTCACCGGTCAGAACGGTGTCAAGTACCCGGCGGGCCTGCCAGAGAATGATTGCCGTACAAATCCCGCACGCCCACAGAAACACGGTTAGGACCGCAGTATAGCCTTTTGTCCAGACCACCAGCCACGAAGCAAAAAACACCATGGTAAAGGGAATATAGCCGTCCGGTACAGTTCCTCCGCCGAATAGGTACGATAACCCCTCCATTCCACCTTCCACGGCTTCCCGTGGGGTAAGCAGAGCCATGACCGGCACTGCAAGCAGCGCGATCAAATTACACACAAAGATGATGTTCACCAGAATTTTTAATACCTTTGCCAGTTTTTGAACCGACATCATTTCCAATCTCATGCTTCTCTCTCCTTTTGTCCAGTCAATATCCAAACAGTTGTTCTTCCATGTTATAGCCGTCTGCTGAAGACCACGACATTCCCTGCCGACCAAAATACAGATAGTTAATGTCAAAATAAACGATACAGTTCGGTTCGTTGTCTTTTCCATGTTGCTCGACCCCGGTAATGCGGGCGCAGGCAGGGACCAATGGGAGCCGTTTGGAGTAAAGTCCCCGGCTGACCGATTGGACCGCTTCGTGAATCTCGGGTGTCAGATCATCTTTATACTCGTCCGGACAAACCACCGGCGGATTTAGGGCAAGGGCGGCCAACACGGCACAGAGCACAGCAAAAACGCTGATCGCCCACGGGAGCAAATGGCCCTGTTTGCGGCGAAGAACGCCTTCCAACTGTTTCAGCAGCCAACCCAGCAGCAGAGCGATTCCTGCGGTAATACCAACCTGAATGGCCCAAAACAGAATGGTAAGCACGTTCGTAATCACAATATCTGCAGCACTCATTGTGCACCCCCTCCTTTGCCCAGAGAATACCACAGTGCATTATCGATTGTCAATGAATATTTATCGAAATTCGATAAATTCAGAAATTTGTAAGAATTAAAAACGGCGGGGTCTTCCCCGCCGTTTTCTGCTGTTCAGTTTACAGTGATGCTTCCCAGCACCTTGCCAATGGGTCCGTGGATCACCAGATCGGCACGCTTGTCGTAGGGCGTGGGATCCATGTTGATGAGCACCAGCTTGGTGCCGCGGTAGTACCGCAGAAGACCGGCCGCGGGATAGACCACCAGACTGGTTCCGCCCACGATCAGAATGTCGGCCTGTTCGATGTAATCTACGCTGGTTTCCAGAACATGCTGATCCAAACCTTCTTCGTACAGAACAATGTCGGGACGCACCACGCCGCCGCACTTGCAGCGCGGCACTCCCTCTCCGTAGTGCATGACATCCTCCGGGAAAGGAACCTTGCACTGGGCGCAGTAGGCGCGGTGTATGGTTCCGTGCAATTCCAGTACCTCTTTGCTGCCCGCCTCCTGATGAAGACCATCGATATTCTGGGTAATGACGGCACGCAGCTTGCCCGCCTGCTCCAGTTCGGCCAGTTTCAGATGGGCCGGATTGGGCTTGGCATCCGGGCAAACCAGTTTATCCCGATGGAATTTATAAAACACATCGGGACGACGTTCGAAAAAGCTGTGGCTGAGAATGGTTTCAGGCGGATACTCATAGCTTTCGCTGTACAGTCCGTCCACGCTGCGGAAGTCCTTGATGCCGCTTTCGGTGCTGCAGCCGGCACCGCCGAAAAACACAATGTTGTTGCTTTCGTCGATCCACTTCTGCAGAGTCGCAATGGCTTCTTTCATAACCCTCAGCCTCCTTTTGGCTTTATTTTATCATATCAAATCCCACTCGTCCAGCAGCTCGTGCAGCCGCTGAGGGGTGTTATCTTCCGGATGTTCCTGTACATGGGAAGCCAGCCGTCTCTGGGCCGTTCCAATGGTTTTCCCGGATAGTCCAAGCACCTGCAATTCACCACCTGACAAGGTAAGACCCTTCACAAGTTCCCGCTCCGGATGGAGTATGGCCATTCGCACAAAACGCTCCACCGGGAGCGCCTCAACAGGAAATCCGGTCATGCCGCAAAAGGCTCGCCAACGCTCGGTTTGGGTGTTGGGCACCCAGTTCAATTCGGACCAGTCACAGGTCTTCCAATCTGCGTGGAATCGGTTCAGCACACCGAGGGAAACCAGTTCCTCTACCCGATGCGGATTGGGAGAAAGCAGAATTTTTTTCACCTCGGTTTTGATGCGCTCGGAAGAGACGTTATCCACCAGAGGGGCGCAGACCTTCATGGCTGCAGCGGTTTCCGCTTCGACCTCAAATCCCAGTTGGGCGGCAAAACGGATGCCGCGCAAGATACGCAGCGCATCCTCGGAAAAGCGCCGCTTTGGCTCACCGACAGCACGAATGATTTTCTGATTCAGGTCGGCTTTCCCGCCAAAGGGATCAATCACATTCAAATGCTCGTCCAGCGCCATGGCATTGACGGTAAAATCCCGCCGGGACAGGTCGCCGGTCAGGTCGGTATCAAAATTGACACTGTCGGGATGGCGCCGGTCTCCGTAGCCGCTTTCAGTACGGAAGGTAGTGACCTCAATGGGAAGCCCGTCCCCGATCACGGTGATCGTGCCGTGCTTGATGCCCGTGGGGATGGTGTGAGCAAACAGTTCCTGCACGGTTTCCGGCCGTGCCGAAGTGGTCACATCCCAGTCCCCCGGTACCCGTCCCAACAGCAGATCACGCACACCGCCGCCCACCGGGTGGGCAGCAAATCCGGCGCCGCGCAGAGTGTCACAGCAGCACTGTACCGGTTCCGGAAGTTGAATTTTTTTCATTTGCCCACCCCCTTTTGGCATTTTTCTCTTGCAGTACAACTAAAATGGTTTATAATATATTAGTTGCAGAAGGTATTGTTTTCATATCTTCCTTTTTCCAGTATAACCTGTTTTGAAGGGTGTGTAAAGCCTGATGGCCATCCAAAACATCCATAATTATATTGTTCCCGGACGCCGCGCCCATCTGGTGGGTATCGGCGGTGTTTCCATGGCCTCGCTGGCCGAAGTGCTGCACAAGGCCGGTGTGCTCGTGACCGGCTCCGACTGGAACGAAAGTGCCACGGTAGCCCGTCTGCGCTCTTTAGGCATCCAAGTATTCACCGGCCCCCAGAAAGCCGAGAACATTCAGGGTGCCGAGTGCATTATCCGTACCGCTGCCGCCCACGACGACAATCCTGAGATCGTTGCCGCACGCCAGAGCAATATCCCTGTCTTTGAGCGTGCGCAGGCCTGGGGAGCCATCATGCGCAGCTATAAGAATGCCCTGTGCATTTCGGGCACCCACGGGAAGACCACCACCACCTCCATGTGTACCCACATCTTTATGGCCGCCGAGGCCGACCCCACCGTCATGATCGGCGGTACGCTGCCCCTGCTGGGGGCTGATTACCGCGTGGGTCACGGCGACACCATCATTCTGGAAAGCTGCGAATACTGCAACTCCTTCCTGTCCTTCTTCCCCACTGTGGCGGTCATTCTGAATGTCGAAGCCGATCATCTGGACTTTTTCCGTGATCTGGAAGATGTGGAGCACTCCTTCCGCGCCTTTGCCGATCTGGTTCCCGAAAATGGCATGATCGTCGCTAACGCAGAGGACCAAAACACCATGCACACCCTGACCGACGAGACCCGCCCCATGCTGACCTTTGGCGTGGATCAGGGCGATGTACACACTGCCAACCTTGTTTGGGAGCAGGGTTTCCCCTCCTTCGATATTGTCTATCAGAACAGCGTCTATGCCCATATTGAGCTGTCCGTCCCCGGGATCCATAACGTGAAAAATGCGCTGGCAGC
>JAZOBG010000102.1:0-8390 GCA_045595865.1 Oscillospiraceae bacterium | reverse complement strand
GTCACACCATGCACGCCACCGAGGAAGAGGCACGCGCTGAGACCCACCAGATGCTCAACATCTACGCCGACTTCCTGGAGAATGTGCTGGCTATGCCTGTGCTCAAGGGTCAGAAGACCGACAAGGAGAAGTTCAACGGCGCCGAGGAGACCTACACCGTCGAATGCATGATGCACGACAAGAAGGCCCTGCAGTCCGGTACTTCCCACTACTTCGGTGACGGCTTTGCCCGTGCTTTTGACATCACCTACACCGGCAAGGACAACACCGCTCACTATCCCCACCAGACCAGCTGGGGTGTGTCCACCCGTATGATTGGCGGTCTCATCATGACCCACGGCGACAACAACGGTCTGGTGCTGCCTCCCCGCATTGCCCCCACGCAGGTTATCGTCATCCCGGTCGCCCAGCACAAAGAGGGCGTCATTGAGGCCAACACCGCCGTCATGGACCGCCTGAAGGCCGCCGGCTTCCGCGTGAAGATGGACGACTCCGACCACGCTCCCGGCTGGAAGTTCGCCGAGTACGAAATGAAGGGCGTGCCCCTGCGTCTGGAGCTGGGTCCCAAGGACATTGAGAAGAACCAGTGCGTTCTGGTTCGCCGCGATTCCGGTGAGAAGACCTTTGTTTCTCTGGATGGCATTGAGGAGACTGTGGCTCAGATGCTGGACTCCATCCACGACGGCCTGTACGCCAAGGCCAAGAAGAATCTGGAGGACAACACCTATCCCTGCCTGACTTTGGAAGAGGTCAAGGAAAAGATGCAGCAGCGCGGCGGCTTTGCCAAAGCTATGTGGTGCGGCGATCTGGACTGCGAGCTCAAGATGAAGGAAGAGGCCGGCGTCTCCTCCCGCTGCATTCCCTTTGCGCAGGAGCAGCTTTCCGACGTGTGCGCCTGCTGCGGCAAGCCGGCCAGGAAGATGGTCGTTTGGGGCGTAGCATATTAAATCAGTCTGAAAATCCCGGCATGGAAATGCCGGGATTTTTTGCATTATATCTTGCCATGCACGGCAAAAACAGGTAAAATAATGTCATCAATAAATAATAAGGAGGATATTTCCCATGGGCAAGTTTGTTATTCGTGAAACCAGCACCGGCGTCAAGTTCGATCTGAAGGCCGGCAACGGCGAAGTCATTGCCACTTCTGAGGTCTACACCACCGAGGCTGCCTGCCGCAACGGCATCGAGTCGGTTGCCAAGAATGCTCCCGTGGCCGCCGTCGAGGATCAGACCGTCGAGGGCTACGCCGCCGAAAAGCACCCCAAGTTTGAGGTCTATGAGGACAAGGGCGGCGAGTTCCGCTTCCGTCTGAAGGCCACCAACGGCCAGGTCATCGCCACCTCCGAGGGCTACAAGGCCAAGGCAAGCTGCCTGAACGGCATTGAGTCCGTGAAGAAGAACGCCGTCGACGCCGAGATCGTCGAGCAGTAAGGAGTTTTCTTCGTGGATATCAAGGAAAAGATCGAAGAACTGGTTGAAAAGATCGCAAGTGACAAGGCCCTGCAGGCCCAGTTCAAGAGCGACCCCGTCTCTGCGGTGGAAAAGCTGCTGGGCGTGGATCTGCCCAACGACGTGATCGAAAAGATCGTGGACGGCGTCAAGGCCAAGCTGACCGCCGACAAGATCGCCGATGCCGCCGGCGCCCTGAAGGGCCTGTTCGGCAGAAAGTAAACGTAAAAAACCTCCGGTGCCGCGGCATCGGAGGTTTTTGCTGTGGCGCAGGGCGTTCAGATATGATACAATTTCTCTGAAAACAACCCGAAATGAGGGGACACTATGGAAATCGAGCGGAAATTTACTGTGAAAGAATTGCCGGAGGATCTGGCCCAATACCCCTGCAAGCGCATTGAGCAGGGCTATCTCTGCACCAAACCTGTGCTGCGGGTGCGCCGCAAGGGGGAGGAGTGTTGGCTGACCTATAAGGGGGAGGGCCTGCTGGTGCGGGAGGAGCACGAGTTCCCTCTGGATGAGGATGCCTACCGCCATCTGCTGTCCAAGGCCGACGGGCGCATCATCCAAAAGGATCGCTACCATATCCCTTGCGGAGAATACACCGTTGAGCTGGACGTATTCGGCGGCGATCTGGCGCCGCTGGTCATTGCCGAGGTGGAGTTCCCCTCGGTGGAGGCCGCCAACGCTTTCGTCCCGCCCCACTGGTTCGATGAGGATGTGACGGCTGACCCGGCCTACAGCAATTCCAACCTGAGCAAAAAATAACCGGAAAATTTTTCTTTTCCTGCAACCATCTCCGATTTTTGACGAGATATTAGTTGAAGGGGCGGGTGCAGCCGCGCCTGAAGGAAAGGAGGCAACCATGGAAGACCAAAAAATCGTGGAACTGTACTGGAGCCGGGACGAAGCGGCCATCCGGGAGACCGACCGCAAGTACGGGCGGTATCTGCTCAAGATCGCGCACAACATTCTGGCCAACGAGCAGGACAGCGAGGAAAGCCTTTCCGATGCCTATTTCGGCGCGTGGAATTCCATGCCGCCCCACAAGCCGGGGGTGCTGTCCTCCTATCTGGCCAAGCTGACCCGCCGTGCCTCCATCGACCTGTTCCGCAAAAAGAACCGGGACAAGCGCAGAGGCTCGGAATACGCCTTGTCTCTGTCCGAATTGGAGGAGTGCATTTCCGCGCCCGGAACCCCGGAAGAAGAACTGGATGCAAAGCTGCTGGCCGGGGCCATCGCCGCTTTCCTGCGCGGACAGAGCGAGGACGCACGCAATACCTTTATCGGCCGTTACTACTTTCTCGACCCGGTCAGCGAGGTAGCCCGCTACTGCGGTGTCAGCGAAAGCGCCGCCAAAAGCACGCTCCACCGCACCCGCCTGAAATTGAAGGATCATTTGAAGGAGGAGGGGTTCGACCTATGAAGCGGGAAAAACTTCACGACGCACTGAATCTGCTGCCCGACGAGCTGGTGCAGCCGGTGCATGAGCTGCGCGCCAAGGGCCGCGCCAAGAAGAAAATCGGGCGTTGGGTAGGGCTGGCCGCCTGCCTCTGCGCTGCCGTGGCCGCCGTGTTCGTCCCCCTGACGCCCCGCGCCATTGCCGCCGAAAACCTGATGGAGGGCGTCGAGGCCAATCCGGTGACCGAAACCGCCGACCTGCGGGAGAGCGCCGCCGCCGTCACCGACTTCGCCGTGCGGCTGTTCCAAACCGGCATGACCGAAGATAATGTCAATACCCTCATTTCACCTCTGTCGGTGCTGTGTGCCCTTGCCATGACGGCCAACGGGGCGGAAGGGGAGACCCTGACCCAGATGGAGGAAGTTCTGGGGCTGGACGTGGACACCCTGAACGGCTGGCTGTACACCTACATGAAAAATCTGCCCCAAAGCGAAAAGGCCAAACTGAACCTTGCCAATTCGGTCTGGTTCAAGCAGGACGAAAAATTTGCGGTGGAGCAGGACTTCCTGCAGACCAACGCCGACTACTACGGGGCGAGCATTTACGGCGCACCCTTTGACGACCGCACACTGAAAGATGTCAACCGCTGGGTGGCCGACAACACCGACGGCGTGATCCCCGAGATTTTGGGCGAGCTGCCCAAGGATGCCGTCATGCTTCTGGTCAACGCCCTGGCCTTTGACGCCGAGTGGCAGAACATCTACAGGGAAACTCAGGTGCGGGATGGCGTTTTCACCACCGAGTTCGGCAAGATCAAAGAGGTGGACATGATGCACTGCATCGAGTACGCCTATCTGGAGGACGAACTGGCCACCGGATTCATCAAATATTACGCCGGTGGAGACTACGCCTTTGCTGCCCTGTTGCCCAAAGAGGGGGTCGGCGTGGCAAACTATGCCGCAAGCCTGACCGGCGAGGGCCTTTGGCGCACCCTGCGGTCGGCCTCGGACGCGGAAGTGATCACCGCCATGCCCAAGTTTGAGACCGAGACCTCGCTGGAGTTGAACGAAGCCCTGAAAGCCATGGGCATGCCCAAGGCCTTTGACGATGTGCTGGCCGAATTTTACGGCATTGGCAGCTACCAAGGCGAATCGCTGTACATCAGCAAGGTGCAGCACAAGACCTTCCTGACGGTGGATGAAAAGGGGACTAAAGCGGGCGCCGCCGCGGCGGTGGTCATGGAACCCACCGATTCGGCTCCGCCCGAGGACGAACCCGAACCCAAGCGGGTCATTCTGGACCGACCCTTCCTGTACCTGCTTATCGACTGCAAAACCAATACCCCCATTTTTATCGGTTCCATGATGAACCCGACGGTATAACCAAACGACGGCCCGGGAGCAAACGCTCCCGGGCCTGATATTTATTGTTCGGTGCGGCAATGGAACTGCCCGGCGAGAATATTTCTGTCGGTGTAGTAGTTGTAAATGTTCTCAATGCGCTGCCGGTCCTGCTCGGTCAGTTCCGCCCCAAGCTGGGCGGCATGGGCCTCGGCGTAGGCATTCAGGTCGGAATAAATCAGGGGACTGATCTCGTAGCAGATGTACTTGTCATCTTCGTAGACCTTGTATTGCGCCAAATCAGCGAATGTATGCAGCTGCCCGTAAAGGAAGGCGTAACTGTCCTCGGTGACGGCCTCCTTCTCGTAGGTGACGAGGTACAGCAGGGGCAGCCACCGGTCGGAGAAGTAGGCCCCCACCTCAAAGGCGTATTCCCCCTGCCCGGCCAGCAGCTTGCCGTGGGTGTCGGTGGCCGTCCAGTTGTGGCTGACCAGAAGATGCTGCTCGTCGGCGGGCACCGTTTCGTCGAAAATCACGCTGTTGTCATAGGTTTTGAGGGTGGGGAAGGGCATGGTCGTATCCACCCGGCTGCCCGGCAGACAGGGAGAGACCGAAGAAACCGGCGTCGCGCCCAGGGTATCGAACAGGTCGGAACAGGCTTCCTCGTACAGCTCGGTCAGCTCCCGGCGTGCGGCGGGGTCGGTGAAGGTGTCGGCTTCAAAGTAGAACCGCAGGGTTTCCTCGGCGGCCTCCACCGCGGCGGCGTCCACAGGCGCCGGCTCGGGGTATTCGACGGGAGAGTAGACGGTTTCGGCAAAGTCCACGCTGCACATCCAGTCCTGCCCGAACAGAAAACCGTTGTTGGTCAGAGTGAGATAATAGTGGTCGTCGGTCAGGGGAGTTTCCAGCAGAGCGATGTCGTATGCCCCTGACAGGTCCACCGTCATGATTTCTTCGGCGTGGGGTTCGATGTCGGTGTTTTCAAAGCGGACCGGGCCGGTTGGGGTCAGGGGTTCTTCGGCACCCCACCGCTGCAGTTTCAGATGCTCCTGAAAACGCAGAACTTTGTCCGAGCGATTTTCCACTCGGATGGACACCACGCCGTTCCCTTGGTAGGTGGCGGTAAAGCCCAAATCGTCCCCGGACAGACTGGAAAACAGTCCGGCGGACGCGGCGGCGGTGGCGGCCAGCGCGATCACCGCGGCGGCCAGCACCACGGCGGCGCGGATGGGGCGGTGACGCCGGCGGGCGGTCAGTTCCACGCCGGTTTCCTGCTCAAAGCGCAGCTTGATGTTTTGCAGATTGGTTTTGGTAAACGAGTCCATAAGGGGCCTCCTTACAATTATAATGTGTTGCGCAATTTTTGCTTGGTGCGGTACAGGCGGTTTTCCACCTGCTTGACGGGGATGCCCAGAGCAAGGGCGATCTGCCGGGGCTTCTGGTCGTGGTAATAGCGGCGCAGCAGGATCTCCCGATCGGGCTCGTCCAGCTTTTCGATGGCGGCTTGCAGAGCTTGCCGGGCGTCAGAACGCAGCAGGCCGTCCTCCGGCAGATCCGGCATCCGGACAAAGGCGGCCTCATCCAACGGGAGGGCGGCGCGGCGGCTCAGCTCCCGGCAGCGGTCCAGAGCTTTGGTACGGGCCACGATGGACAGCCAGGTTTTCAACGAGCCGCGCTCCGGGTCGTATTTTTCGGGGAAGCGCCATAAGTAAATGAAGGTATCGGCCACGCACTCCTCCACGTCCTGGGCGGAGCCGAGATCGTTCAGTACGGCCTGTGCTACCCTCCAGAGTAGTCTGGAATGGGCCTCGATAATGCGGGAAATGGCCGCTTCGTCGCGCTCGTGGATGGCGCGGATCAGTTTTTCGTCGGACAAGGATGTTCACCTCTTGCTTCTGGGATGGACCGGTCACAAGGCAGAGAACCTCGGATCCACATCGATTTCTGCTGCCGTATATAGTACGTGGAAAAGGTCAAAAACACTCATGGAAACATTCATTTTTATCCTATATCGGCGGAATGTTTTCATCAATGAAAATTCCGGCTTTTCACCGGTGAAAATTTTTGAAAAATCTTTTGTTTTTTCTTGACGCGTGAAAGAAATGAGGGTAGGATAAGAAAATAGAAAAGGGAAACTGAACGATGTATGTGCGCCTGCCCACCCGGCTCCCTGCGGAAAGAGAGACAGCGGCGGAACAGATGAGGAGGAACTTATGCCTGAAGATAACGCCATCAACCGAATCACAGATTCGTATTATCAATTGACTACTTCGGAAAAGAAGCTGGCCAACTTCGTGGTGGCCAACGGCCCCAGTGCCCAGCAGATGTCCATTTCGGAAATGGCCGCCGAGTGCGGCGTGGCTGAAGCCACCATTTCCCGCTTCTGCCGCCGTCTGGGTTATTCCGGTTACAGTGCCTTCAAACTGGCTATTGCCGGCGCCACCGGACGCTCGGCACCCAGCCCCTTGAACGGCGAGATCCTTGCCGAGGACTCGGTGGAGGATATGTGCGCCAAGCTGGCTACCGCCAACATTGACGCCATTGTGGAGACCCAGAGTCTGGTCCGTCCGGAAGACATCAAAAAAGCAGCGGACGCCATCGTGGCGGCTGACAAGGTCATCTGCATGGGACAGGGCAGCTCCATGCTCATGGCGCAGGAGACCGCCCACCTGTTTTCCACCGCTTTTTCCGGATTTTTCTCGCTGATGGATTCCCACATCCAGGCGGTCACTGTGGCCCAGCTGACCGAGCGGGATCTGATCCTGTATTTTTCCTATTCCGGCTCCACCAAGGAGCTGATGGATCTGCTTCGCATCGCCAAGGCCCGCAAGGTCAAGGTGCTGCCCATCACCCGCTATCCCAATTCTCCCGGCGCGGAAGCCGCCGACATCGTGCTGCAGTGCGGTGCCATCGAAAGCCCCTTGCAGTTGGGCTCGGTGCCTGCCCGTATCGCCCAGCTCTATCTGGCCGATATTCTGTTTTCCGAGGTCTGCCGCCGCGATCTGGAAGGCTGCCGCCGACGCCGTGAGCGTGCCGCCGACGCCCTGTCGGAGAAGCATGTCTGACGCGAATTTTGCGAACCGGTGCGCATAAACTGCGCATTTGGACATACATTTAATATAATGTCGATTAGGAGGTTTGTTGTATGAGAATTTATCGGGCAACGGATTACAAGGGAATGAGCCGCCGCGCGGCCAACATCATTTCCGCTCATGTGATTTTGAAGCCGGACTGTGTTCTGGGTCTGGCAACCGGCTCCACTCCGGTGGGTGCCTACCAGCAGTTGGTAGAGTGGTACAACAAGGGCGATCTGTCCTTTGCCGAGACCCGCAGCGTCAACCTGGACGAGTACGTGGGCCTGTCTCCCCACCACGAGCAGAGCTACCGTTACTTTATGCAGACCAACCTGTTCGACCATATCGACATCAAGCCGGAGAACACCAACGTCCCCAACGGTCTGGCCTTTGATGCCGAGGCCGAGTGCAAGCGTTACAATCAGGTGATCTCCGACCTGGGCGGTATCGATCTGCAGCTGCTGGGTCTGGGCCACAACGGCCATATCGCTTTCAATGAGCCGGGTGACGGTTTTGAGCTGGAGACCCACACCGTGGATCTGACCGAAAGCACCATCGAGGCCAACAAGCGGTTCTTTGCTTCGGTCGACGAAGTGCCCCGCCGCGCTTTCACCATGGGCATCAAGAGTATCATGCGGGCCAGAAGCATTTTGCTCATCGTCAACGGCGAGGCCAAGGCCGACATCCTCTGCCGCGCCCTGACCGGCCCGGTCACCCCCGATGTGCCGGCTTCGGTGCTGCAGCTGCATCCCAGCGTCACCGTGGTGGGCGATGCCGCCGCCTTAAGCAAGCTGGTGGAAGCCGGAGTGGAAGTCCTCGACTGACGAAATAAAGCCTTATAAATATGCCCATCGGCGGCTTTGGCTGCCGATGGGCATATTGTTATATATAATAAGGTAGGGAAAGCTGTAATTTGTATGATATTTTTTGCAAAAAAGTTTGGGAAAATGCTTGACTTTAGCTGCGTTTTCTGATATTCTATCCTAGCGCCTGTATGGGCGCAGTCTGCGATGATGCGGGAGATTGCGGTGAAAACCGGTAACTTCCGCGGAGTATGTCCGAGCTAGAATCGGGCGGCTGAAGGTCCTGTTTACGGCGTATATCGCCGTGCCTGGACGAAACCGG
>JAZOBG010000101.1:0-11774 GCA_045595865.1 Oscillospiraceae bacterium | reverse complement strand
ACCGCGGTAGGCCAGCTTGTCCAGCGCGTCACTTGCATTGGAAATGATCTCACGCAGGAAAATCTCCTTGTGGGTGTAGATGGAGTTGATCATCAAGTCCATCAGTCGTTTGGATTCTGCTTTAAACTGTTTCTTTGCCATGGATAATTACGCCTCCATAAAATATAAGTACGGTCGGACCGCACAAAGTATACGAGGTTAGCACTCTCTTATCCCGAGTGCTAACCTTATAATAATACGGAATATCCAAAAATGCAAGAGGGTTCAAAAAATGTTTACAATCCGTTCGAATCACGCTACAATAAAGTTAAATATGGGGGTGCGTGTTATGTCCTTTGCCGAATACTTTCCGATTTTTGATAAGCTGACCCCTGCCGAGCAGGAAGAGCTGTCCCGCGCAGCCTATAAGCGTACCGCGCCCGCCGGCACCCTGCTGCACAACGGCTCGGATATGTGCCTTGGCCTGCTGGTCATCCGCTCAGGTCAGCTGCGGGCCTTCATCACCTCGGAGGAGGGCCGTGAAGTCACCATGTACCGCCTGTTTGACCGGGACGTCTGCCTGTTGACCGCCTCCTGTGTCCTGAATGACATTCAGTTTGACATCACCATTACCGCCGAAAAGGAGACCGAATTCTGGATCATCCCGCCCCCGGTGTACAAAGCCATGACCGAACGCTCGGTGGTGATGGCCAACTATACCAACCAGATCATGGCCGCCCATTTCACCGAAGTCATGTGGCTGATGGAACAGATCATGTGGAAAAGCATGGACAAGCGTCTGGCCAAGTTTCTCCTGGACGAAAGCAGTCTGGAGGGGACACCCAAGCTGACCATTACCCACGAAAAGATCGCCAATCATCTGGGCACCGCCCGGGAAGTGGTCACCCGTATGCTGCGCTACTTCCAGAACGAAGGTATGGTCAAACTGACCCGCGGCGGCATTGAAATTCTGAACGAAGAAAAGCTGATCGAATTGGATACATAAAGAAACGCAGGAAATTCCCAAAACGGAATTTCCTGCGTTTGTACTTTACTTGACCAGCGCCAGCAGGTTCTCCTTGGGCTGTACGCCCACCGCCTGGTTGACCACCTGACCGTCCTTGACCACGAAGATGGCCGGGATGCTCATAACGTTGAACCGGGTGGCCAGCTCCATCTGCTCGTCGGTGTTGATCTTGACCACTTTCACATCAGGGTTTTCAGCGGCCAGTTCCTCCAGAATGGGCGAAAGCATGCGGCAGGGGCCGCACCAGCTTGCCCAGAAATCCAGCAGCACCGGCTTGTCGCTTTTGAGAACTTCCTGCTCAAAATTTTCCTTGGTCACATGTAATACCGCCATGTTGATCCTCCTTTGTATAGTACGTCAAGTCCGGGCCATGCCGTCTACGCTCAGGACGACACCGGTAATATAGGATGCCTCCTCAGAGGCCAGGAACACAAACGCATTTGCGATGTCCGAGGGCTGACCCATGCGGCGCAGAGGGATCTGAGCCACAATGGGCTCGATGACCTGCTTGGGAACCGCCTTCATCATGTCAGTTTCAATAACACCGGGAGCCACGGCGTTGACACGGATACCCTTGGGACCCAACTCACGAGCCAAAGACACGGTCAGGCCGTTGACGGCAAACTTGGACATGGGATAGGCCACGCCGCTGGGCTGGCCGTAGATGCTGACCATGGAAGAGGTGTTCAGAATGACACCGTCGCCCCGGGCAGACATATTCTCTGCAGCCACCTTGGTCGCATTGAACATACCCTTCACGTTCAGATCCATAACCTTGTCCAGCGTTTCCGAGGTGTACTTGTCCAACGGAGTGCTTTCCGATACACCGGCGTTGTTGACCAGAATGTCCAGATCACCGTACCGGGCAATCACACCTTCAAAGGCGGCACGGACATCGTCCAGATCAGCCAGATTGGGCCAGATGCCGCCAACGGTGGAGTCGGGATACTCTTCCTTCAGCTTGGCCACGGCTTTTTCTGCGGAACCCTGGCTGCTGGCCGCAATAACAACTACGGCGCCCTCCCTCAAAAAAGCCTGGGCGGTAGCGTAACCGATACCACGGCTGCCGCCGGTAATGACTGCAACTTTGTCCTCTAATCTCATCATATTGGGAACCTCCTCAAATTTCTTTTGTTTGGTTGTATTTTACCCGAGTTTAACTTCAATGTCTGTAACAAAATCACATTTAGTAAAAACCGGGCGAAATTATCGCCCTGTTCTTGATTTATACTCAACCCAAAAACACATCCATGACCAACATCAGACAAAACCCAACCAACAGCGAATAGGTCGCCCCTCGCTCGCTGCCATGGGCATGGGTTTCGGGAATCATTTCATCGCTGATGACATAGAGCATCGTGCCTCCCGCGAAAGCCAGCGCAAAGGGCAGCACCGCAGTGGAGATACTGACCGCGAAGAAACCCAGCAGGGTTCCGACCACTTCCACCACACCGGTGAGAAGGGCCGCCACAAAGGTTCGCCTGTGGCTCATTCCGGCTGCCAGCATGGGGGCGATAATGACCATGCCCTCCGGAATATTCTGCAATGCAATACCTGCCGCGATCAAAAGGGCGCCTTCGGGATCATCGGTGCCGAACCCCACGCCGGCGGCAATCCCCTCGGGCAGATTATGGATCGCAATTGCCATGACAAACAGCAGCACCTTGTTCAACTGCTCGGTACCGGCAGGATGGGACTCCTGGTCCACCCCGGCCAGCCGGTGCAGATGGGGAACCACCCGGTCCAACAGGTTCAGACAGACTGCACCGCAGAAGATGCCGGCAATGGCAATCAGAATGGAAAACCGCCCGCCGTAGTCCAAAGACGGCAGGATCAAGCCGATGACAGCGGCAGCCAGCATCACGCCGGCCGCAAAGGCCAGCACAATGTCACTGAATGTATGAGAAATTTTTTTGAACGCAAAGCCGAGGATGGCACCGACCACGGTAGCTCCACCCACGCCCAGCGCTGTCAGCAAAACCATTTCCATCGTTTTCTCTCCTTGAAAGGGGTTTCTACAATTATACGCTGCTATGTTATTATACGTTACTCCCAAACAAAGCACAACCCCCTATCCGTCCAACGCGGATAGGGGGTTACACCTGATTTTGTGTTTCTGTCAACTTGTTTACCTCTTCTTTCATGGGTTTGCGCGCTTGGGAACCTGGGTCGAGTCTACTCTTTGTGCGGCTTCTTCGAACAGCTTTGGTACTTCCAGCTCCGGGTCTCCTGCAAGGTTTTACAAGAGAGGATAACTGAGTCCATCTCATCATAATGAGTTTGTTGAGTTCCGCGCTCAGGCAGGTTCAATCACCGAGTTCTTATACGCTTTTGAAAGTTTGTACTTGCTAGCCCATTGGACTCACCTTTCCTCTCTTTCTGGTTTGATTATACGATATACCGCCCGGTTTGTCAACCGATTTTCGTTAATTTTTATAGCAATTTAATATTACATTTTTGTTTCATTGTGCAAATTGCCCATTATCGAATCTGGAATACAAAATACAGAATCAACCCGTAAATCACACTGGCCCCAATCCCGTACGCCAGTACCGGTCCCGCAAGCGTGAACAATTTTGCGCCTGTACCCAGGATCAAACCTTCACTTTTGAACTCCAGCGCCGGCGAAACCATGGCGTTGGCAAACCCGGTAATGGGTACAATGGTACCGGCGCCTGCCCGTTTGGCAATGTCGTCAAACACACCAAAGCCGGTCAGCAGTGCCGCAAGGACGATCAGCGTCACCGAGGACGCGATGGCCGCCGCCGTCTCAGACAGATCAAAACTTTTATACAAATTGATCAGTCCCTGGCCCAACGCACAAATGGCTCCGCCCACTGCAAAGGCCCAGATCATGTTCTTCCAAATGGGCGATGGTTTGGATTTTTTGTCCACATATTTCCCGTACTCCTGATTGCTCATGTCCATAAAACCGGGCCTCCAAAACAAGATTTCTCATCCAGTCTGCCCATGGACAAACCAAATTATGTATGATACGATGTTACAAATTCATGTCTGGCGGCGATCGTTTCATGGAAAGCAACTCCAAAACATTCATCAAAGATTTCACTTCCGGCCCGGTTCTGCGGACCCTTCTGACCTTTTCCCTCCCCCTGTTCCTGTCCAACCTGTTGCAGGCACTGTACAATCTGGTGGATATGGTGGTAGTGGGTCAAATCGTGGGCGCGCCGGGTCTTTCCGGCATATCGGTGGGCGGCGACGTGCTGGCCATGCTGACCTTCATCGCCATGGGCTTTTCCGATGCCGGACAGGTCATCATTTCCATGTACATCGGCTCGGGCCTGAAAGAAAAGCTGTCCCGCTTTATCGGCACCATGGCTGCCTTCATGGCGTTTTGTGCCGTAGCCATCAGCGTATTGTTCCTGCTGCTGCGAAAAGAGATCCTGACCCTGCTGAACACCCCGGCCGAGTCCTGGGACCAGGCTATGGCCTATGCTGCCACCTGCATGGTGGGTCTGATTTTTATTTACGGCTATAACGTGGTCAGCGCTATCCTGCGCGGTCTGGGCGACTCCAAGCGCCCCTTCCTGTTTATTGCTGTCGCCGCCGTGTTGAATGTGGTACTGGATCTGATCTTCGTGTTGGGTTTCGGCTGGGAGTCTTTCGGTGCTGCTCTGGCCACCGTTCTGTCTCAAGCAGTCAGTTTCATTACCGCTCTGATCTACCTGTACCGGAACCGCCGGCGTCTCGGCTTTGAACTCACCCTTTCCCACTTCCGGATCGACCGGCGTGAACTGCTCACTCTGGTCAAGCTGGGGGTTCCCTTTGCACTGCGGCAAGCCGCCGTGCTGTTCTCTAAATTCTTTATCAATTTCTGGCTCAACGGCTACGGGGTTACCGTCTCCGCCGTATCCGGCATTGGCTACAAGCTGGACGTCATCGGCAATCTGGTGGGCAGCGCCGTCTCCACCGCCGGAAGCTCCATGGTGGGTCAGAACATCGGTGCCGGAA
This sequence comes from Oscillospiraceae bacterium, assembly GCA_045595865.1. Taxonomy (GTDB): domain Bacteria; phylum Bacillota; class Clostridia; order Oscillospirales; family Oscillospiraceae; genus JAJPXI01. Next base: position 6,796 of record JAZOBG010000101.1, on the reverse strand, counting down.
AACACAAACGGGTCTCCCGCATTCTGGGCTGTGCGCTGCTGATCAACGGCGTATTCTACTCTCTGCTGATTCTGATCATTGGTCTGTTCCCTCGGCCCGTCTTTGGCTGTTTCACCGCAGACCAGAGTGTGCTTTCCGTCTGCATGGAGTATCTTCCCTTCCTGTTAGTCATTTATGCCGCCAGCGCCCTGCGCAACTCCATGTACGCATTTACCACCGGCTGCGGAAACTCCAGATTCAATTTCTGTGTAGCCGTTCTGGATGGCTTTGTAGTGCGCATCGGTCTGTCCGTGCTGTTGGGACTTGGCCTTGGTTTGGGGTACCACGGCTTCTGGGCCGGCAGCGCTGCCGCCGGTTTCGTTCCGTTCCTACTGGGCATCGTATTCTATCTTGCCGGTTCCTGGCGCAAAAGCTCCATCCCGCCTGTTCAAAAATGATTTTGTCCGTCCTTATGGACGGACAATTTTTCTCTTTTGTTCGGTACCTTACTGGACACTGCTTCCAATTCGTGCTATAATTATGTTAATATCATTCTTTGAAATTCAGGTCGTGAGAACAAATGCCGATTCGCAAAAGGAAACAATTCATCAACGAATTTACTTCAGGCCCCGTCCTGAGCACGTTACTGGTGTTCGCCATTCCGCTGTTCCTGTCCAACCTGCTGCAGGCAGTCTACAACATGGTGGATATGATCGTGGTCGGACATGTGGTGGGCGAAACCGGTCTGTCCGGCATCACCATCGGCGGCGATGTGCTGTCCTTTCTGACCTTTTTCTCCATGGGCTTTTCCAGTGCCAGTCAGGTCATTATCTCCCAGTACATCGGTGCCGGACTGAAGGATAAACTGTCCCGCTTTATCGGCACCATGGCCACCTCGTTGATGCTTTGCGCCGTGGGCATGAGTGTCATCGCACTGCTCCTGCGGGAACATATTCTCACATGGTTGAATACCCCCGCCGAATCCTGGGACCAGGCCATGGCTTATGCCACCACCTGCATGTGCGGACTGGTTTTCATTTACGGATACAACATCGTCAGCGCCATCATGCGCGGTATGGGCGATTCCAAACGCCCCTTTATGTTTGTTGCCATCGCCGCAGTACTGAATCTGATTCTGGACATTCTCTTTGTGGCCGGTTTCGGCTGGGAGTCTTTCGGTGCCGCTCTGGCCACTGTGATTGCTCAGGGTGTCAGTTTCCTGACCGCACTGGTTTATCTGTACAAAAAGCGGGATCGCTTCGGTTTCAACTTCACGCTCCAGAATTTCCGGATCGATAAGCACGAATTGTCCACTCTGGTCAAACTGGGTGTTCCCTTTGCCATTCGATCCGCCTCGATCATGTTCTCCAGGCTGTTTGTCAGTTCCTGGATCAACAGCTACGGCGTCACTGTTTCGGCTGTCACCGGTGTAGGCAGCAAAATCAACCAGATTGCCAACCTTGCAGGTACAGCCGTCACCACCGCCGGCAGTTCCATGGTGGGGCAGAATATCGGCGCCGCAAAATACGATCGCGCCCGCCGCATTCTGGGTTCTGCCTTTTTGATCAACGGTGTCTGCTTCAGTATTTTGATCGCGGTTGTTCTTCTGTTCCCCCGAACCGTATTCGGTCTGTTTACTGCTGACGCCAACGTACTTGCCCTTTGCATGGAATATGTGCCTGTCACAGTGATTGCCTTTGTCGCCAGCGCCCTGCGCGATTCCATGAACGCCTTCACTTCCGGCTGCGGAAACTACAAATTTAATTTCGCTGTAGCCATTATCGACGGAATCATTGCACGCATTGGCCTGTCCTTGTTGTTTGGTCTGGCTCTGTCCCTGGGCTACTTTGGTTTCTGGCTGGGTGATGCCATTTCCGGCGCCATGCCTTTTGTATTGGGTACTGTTTACTATCTGTCCGGCCGATGGAAAAAGAAGTCTTCCATTGTGGCCGGCTCCTGACCCTGTTTTCGATGTGAGGTAATTATGGAGCAAGCAAAACAAAAAACGCTCATCAAAGACTTTACGCAAGGCCCCATTCTGCGCGCCATGATCACGTTTGCCCTTCCCCTGTTTCTATCCAATATGCTGCAGGCCGTCTACAATGTGGTGGACATGGTGGTCGTCGGGCGCGTAGTGGGCGAAGCCGGTCTGTCCGGCCTGTCCATCGGCGGCGATGTTCTGTCCTTTTTGACCTTTATCTCCATGGGTTTTTCCACCGCCTGTCAGACCATCATCGCCCAGTACATCGGCGCAGGATGGAAAGACAAGCTGTCCCGTTTTATCGGCACCATGTCCTCTTTCCTAATACTCTGTGCCGTTGGCATGAGTGTGCTTTGCCTGATCCTTCGTGAGCAGATCCTGACCTGGCTGAACACCCCGACCGAGTCTTGGGATCAGGCCATGGCCTACTCCACCACCTGTATGTGCGGCCTTGTTTTTATTTATGGCTACAACATCGTCAGCGCCATCCTGCGCGGCATGGGCGACTCCAAACGCCCCTTTGTTTTTATTGCCATCGCATCGGTGCTGAATCTGGGTTTGGATGTGCTGTTCGTGGCTGTTTTCCGTTGGGAGGCTTTCGGCGCTGCTCTGGCCACCGTTATCGCGCAGGCTGTCAGTTTTGTGATCTCTCTGATTTATCTGTACAAGCGGCGCGCAAACTTGGGTTTTGACTTCGCACTTCGTCACTTCCGCATTGACCGGGCCGAACTCGGCCCGCTTTTGAAACTGGGCATTCCTTCTGCCATCAGCTGCGCCTCCATTCAAATTTCCAAGCTGTTCGTCAATGCCTGTATCAACGACTTCGGTGTCACGGTCTCGGCTGTCACCGGTGTAGGCCACAAGGTGGATCTGTTCGCCAACCAGATGTCCTTTGCCATTGCCACCGCCGGCGGCTCCATGACCGGCCAGAATATCGGTGCCGAAAAATACGACCGCGTCAAGAGCATTCTGCGATGGGCCTTCCTGCTGACCTGCACCTTCGCAGTGATCACCATTTCGGCCATTACTCTGTTCCCCAACACCATCTTCGGCATCTTTACCGAGGAAACCGCCGTACTGCTGGTCTGCATGGAATACATTCCCATCTGCTGGGTCAATTTCACTGCCAGTGCCCTGCGTGGCGCCATGAATTCCTTCAATTTCGGCTGCGGCAATTATAAGTTCAACTTCGCCGTGGCCCTTCTGGACGGCATCGTGGCCCGTATCGGATTTTCTCTGCTGCTGGGCTTTGCAATGAACCTTGGCTATTTTGGTTTCTGGCTGGGCAACGCTCTGGCCGGTACTGTTCCCTTTTTTATCGGACTCGTCTATTATCTGAGCGGACGATGGAAAAAACGCTCCAATATTCTGGAGTCGGCTCACACATAAAAACACAAAGCTCCTGCCTTTTTGCAAGGCAGGAGTTTTGCGTTTTGATTGAAAAAGAGGAGAAATGGAATTATATCAACACATTGCTGTGGGTTCTTTGGTCTGTCCTCCTCAGCCAGAGCGGAGGACAGTAAGCCCGCGACGGGTTTTGTTCTGCTCGGCTGTAACTATAAGATACCATGTTTCCCACGGCAAATGTTGGACGGGTTTTGAACAAGTTGTGAAAAACCTGTAAACTTCATCATATCGCCCGACCGGAAGCCAAAATATCCTTCACCGCCTGTACCTGTTCCTTATTCAAGGGGTGAAACCGTCCAAGCAGTGTGGCATAATACGCGGTTTGTGCGGCTTCTTCCGTATAAATAGCCGTAGTCATTGTCTCGTCTATATTTCTCCCACAGCAGAAAGAACCGTGGTTTTTCAACAGCAGCGCCCGGTCCTGACCCAGGCACTCCACCACACGACAGGCCAGTTCTTCGCTGCCGGGCAGTTCAAAGGGCACAATACGAATGGGTGCCACTTCAGCCTGAGGCGGAGTGGACGGCAGCAGTTCATCCCCCTCCATCGCCATGATCGTAGAGAACAGACCGTGTACATGAACGGTGGCCCCCACGTCGGGACGGGCGCGATATACCGCGGTGTGCATGGGCGTTTCGGATGAGGGTCTATAAAGTCCGTCAATCCATTCCCCATCCAATGTAACAATTGCAATTTCTTCCGGCATCATGGAATCGTACGGTCGGCCACTGGGACTGATGGCGATGACATTTTCTTCAAAATCGCGCACTGCGATATTACCCGACGTACCGTGGATCAAGCCGCAGCTCACTGCCTGATGCAGTGCTTCCAAGACCTGCCGACGAATAGACTCATATTTCACTGCCTTCACTCCTTCTTTCTTCCGTTTTCCCTAATTATACCCAGATGCGCTTCTTTCGTCAAACAAAGAGCGCGGCCTGACCAAAAATGCTTGCACCCCGTCTTCATATAAGATAGAATAGAGAGAACAATTTCCTCCTATACGGAGGAAAAGGAGGAAATCCCATTTGAAACGCAATCACTTTCTTCTTCGTCTGGCTTCCCTGGGCATGACTTTGGCACTGCTGCTTCCTGCCTCGATCCTGCCCACGGCGGAGGCCGCCGCCCCTGAAGTGGATATTATCTGGTTGGGCGAGAAAACCAGACTGGCCGCCACCACCGCTGTGGAAAAAGGCGACCCGATCCCCGTGATCAATTCCGACAACAAGTGTGGATACATCAATGAAGCCGGTCAGGTGGTCATTCCATTGGAATACGACTACGTTTCAAATTTTTATGAGGATAAAGCTCTTGTCTCCAAAAATGGCCATTTCGGCTACATCGATACTTCGGGCGCAGTCGTCATTCCCCTGCAGTACGAAAAAGCAGGTGACTTTTACGAAGGTCTTGCCTGGTATGCCGAAAACGGAAAGGTCGGCTTTATTAACCATAAAGGCGAAGTTGTAGTGGATGCCCAGTACCAGAACACCGGCAACTTCTTTGACGGCCACGTCTGGGTTATGCAGGGCGATAAATATGGTTATATCAACACCAACGGACAGGCCATTACCGAGGTTAAATACACCGAAGCCGGTAATTTCAACTGTGGTCTTGCCCGTGTCATGACCGAAAGCGGTTACGGTTACATCAATACCGACGGCGAAGAGGTCATTCCCCTTCAGTACAGCGCCGCCAGTAATTTTTACCAAGGGCGCGCCTATGTATGTAAAAACGGCCTGTACGGCCATATCAACACCGACGGCGAACTCATCATCCCCATGGAATACAGCGGCGCCGAAGTTTTCGTGGAGGGACTGGCCAGTGTTCGCATAGACGGCAAGTACGGCTATATTGACTTGAACAATCAAATCGTGGTGGAACCCAAATTCAAATACACCTCTGCTTTCTCCTGTGGCCGAGCCTCTTTCTTTGACGGCGAGTATTTCGGCTACATCAACTCTGCCGGCAAAGTGGTGATCCCCGCCAAATACAAAGCCGCTTTCATGTTCTCTGAAGGGCTGGGCATCGTATGGAACGGCGAAAAGAACGGCATTCTCAACACCGATGGTGAAGAGCTTCTTCCCATGGAATACGACAGCATCTCCAACTTCAAGTACGTTGCAGAAGTCTCCAAGGATGGAAACTTCGGTTTCTTCGTCAACCCCTACTATAATGAAGCATCCGTGGAAGATTACGTCCCCAAACAGCAACTCGACATTACCTTTCCTGTCATCCCCGTGGTATTTCTTGTGGTTGCCGTAGCTTCCGTGATTTTTGTCATTGTCCTGCAAAAGAAAGATGCAGCAGCCAAGGCCGAAGCCAAGGCTGTGGGGCATGCCAAAAAGTCCGCCAGAAAAAAGAAATAAGACACAAAAACAAGGCTTGAAGCAACGAACTGCTTCAAGCCGTGTTCTTTACATTTTATCCACAATTGCCTGCAGGGTGCGCTCTTTGCGCTGTTTCAGATATTCTTCCTCCGGCATACAGGTCAATGCCCCGGTGGGGCAAACACGCACACAGGCGGGCAGCATGCCATGTTCCAGTCTGGTCTGACAGCCATCGCACTTGGTCATCTTTCCGCTGGCACCAAAGGTAGGTGCTCCGAAGGGGCAGGCCATCGCGCAGCTATGGCAGCCGATGCAGTGGGCGTTGTCGTACTCGGTCAGTCCCATCTCGTTTTTCTTCAGGCATCCCACGGGGCAGGCTGCTACACAGGGCGCAGCGGCACAGTGCATACACCCAATTGAAAGATATCGAATTTCCTTTTTGGGGTCACCGGAACGCTCCACAGCAGCCACAGTGCGGAAGGGTTTGTCGCCGTCTTTCAGAGAGATATCATTCTGGTCCATACAGGCTACGGCACAGGCACCGCAGGCCACGCATTTGCTGTAATCCAAATTAAAGATATATTTCATGTTGCCTCACCTTTACTTTCTTCCGTCAAGCAGCGCGATCAGTTCAGCCGGCACACCGCTCCTGAGCAGCCGCATCTCCAATGCCGGCGACAAAACTGAATCAGGCGATTTCAGGCGCTTGATGAATAAGGCCTTCAGCGGACCGGACACCTTGGCATTGTCCAGAATGTTGATGCATTCGGTCTTGCCGTTTTCGTCCAGAATGGCTTCGATCTGCCAGCCATCCCGCGAATTTTCCCATCGGATATGTTCTCCGTGGGCGTTGCAGTTGCCGATGCTGATGAAGTCCATGTCCATAAAATGCGTGATGTTGTGGATCAGATTGCCCTGATAACAAGTTTTCCGGCCCAGAATGTTCTCCGCCGCAACCCTACCCTGCTCCCGGGCGTTGGCCCAGAGGCCGATGGAAGAATTGGCTCCGGTCTGCATATCGGTTACTTCACAGCAGTCGCCGCAGGCATAAACATGAGGTACACCGGTGCGCATATGCAGATCCACTTCCACCGCACGGCCC
>JAZOBG010000100.1:0-2364 GCA_045595865.1 Oscillospiraceae bacterium | reverse complement strand
CCCACCTGAAGGTCACCGGCGGGGTCCTGCGTACCCGCGATACGGTTTCCGGTGATGGTTGGGAAGAAAAAATCACTCAGCTGCGGGTTCTGTCCGGTGGAAAATTTACCCCCGTGGACGAGGCGCTGCCCGGTGACGTGGTGGCAGCCGTGGGACTGACTCAGACCCGCATCGGCATGGGCCTCGGCGCGCAGGCCGATGCGCCCGTGCCCTCGCTGGAGCCGGTGCTGACCTACCGTGTGTTCTTCCCGGAGGGCACCGACGTACACAAGGCCTACCTGCAGCTGCGGCAGCTGGAGGAGGAAGACCCCCAGCTGCGGCTGGTGTGGGACGAGCGCCTGCGCACGCTGAACATTCAGCTGATGGGCCCCGTGCAGATGGAGATTTTAAGTCAGGTCATTCTGGATCGCTTCGGCATGGAAATTTCCTTCGGCCCCGGTCAGGTGCTGTATAAGGAGACCATCGAAACGACGGTGGAGGGCGTGGGCCATTACGAGCCCCTGCGCCACTATGCCGAGGTGCATCTGGTGCTGGAGCCCGGTGAGCGCGGCAGCGGACTGGTGCTGGCCACCGACTGCCCGGAGGATAAATTTGACCGCAACTGGCAGCGGCTGGTGTTCACCCATCTGCTGGAAAAACAGCACCTGGGTGTGTTGACCGGCTCGCCCATCACCGATATAAAAATCACGCTGACGGCAGGCCGCGCCCACGAAAAGCACACCGAGGGCGGCGACTTCCGTCAGGCCACCTACCGCGCCGTGCGTCAGGGTCTGATGCAGGCAAAGTCGGTGCTGCTGGAACCGTGGTACGAGTTCCGTCTGGAGGTACCGCAGACGGCCGTGGGTCGTGCCATCACCGATCTGCAGCGCATGGGCGCTCAGTTTGAAGCACCCGAGACCGACGGAGAATATTCCATTCTGACCGGCAGCGGCCCTGCTGCCGCACTGAGCGAATATCCCCCCGAACTGGCCGCCTATACCAAAGGATTGGGTCGGTTTGCCTGTCAGCTGAAAGGGTATGCTCCCTGTGCCGAGCAGAACAGGGTGGTGGAACAGTTGGCCTACGACCCCGAGGCCGACGTGGACAATACCCCGGACAGCGTGTTCTGTTCCCACGGTGCGGGCCACACCGTCAAGTGGTACGACGTGTTTGAGCAGATGCACCTGCCCTCTACCCTGAACCCGCCCGAAGAGGAGGCCACCGTGGAGGAGCGGGCTGCCCGCTATTTCTCCCACATGGCGTCCGATGCCGAGCTGATGGCCATTTTTGAGCGCACCTACGGCCCGGTGAAGGACCGGGTCCGGGCGCTGCAGCCTTCGGTCAAAAAGCAGTCGGCACCGGACAAGCCTTACCGGGGCAAGGTACGCCCCGTGGGGCCGGAATATGTGCTGGTGGACGGCTATAACATTATTTTCGCATGGGACGACCTGCGAAAACTGGCAAAGGACAGTCTGGACGACGCCCGCAGCAGGCTGATCGACCGGCTGCGCAACTATCAGGGTTTCCGCCGCTGTCCGGTCATCGTGGTCTTTGATGCCTACAAGGTCAAGGGCAACCCCGGCAGCGTGGAAAAGCTGGGCGACCTGTCGGTGGTCTACACCAAGGAGGCCGAGACCGCCGATATGTATATCGAAAAGGCGGCCTACGACCTGAGCAAGAACCACCGCGTCCGTGTGGCCACTTCGGATGCGCTGGAGCAGATCATCATTCTCGGCGGCGGCGCGCTGCGCGTGTCGGCCTCGGCCTTCGAGCAGGAGGTCAAAGAGGTGGAGGACGCCATTCGCAGATTTATACAATAAAATGACCGAAAACGAAAAGCAGACAAGGTGCTCGCGAAAAGCATCTTGTCTGCTTTTTTACATGATATATCGAAGCTGAACAGGGTAGAACTCCAAAACAAAGTGTTTCGCTTCGATGCCCGTTGCCGGATGTGAAGGTGCCAGTCGAAATTCCACGTTATCGATTTGATGCTGATAATCGGAAGAACAAGTTCCGAACACGATGTACTGGCAGCCGCAGTATTCCAGAAATCCATTTTCATCCGGCTCGAGGGGTGACGTTTCAAAGGGCTTTTCGATCTCGACACCCAATGTATCGAGAAATTCCGCAACTTTGGGGTAACCGGATTTGATTTGCAGACAATAGTTTTTGCAATAATTGCAGTCACATAGGGAATTTATGTCCAAGGAACGATAATATTCTCGTGTCTGGTCAATGTTTACATTCATTGTATCACCTGCGGAATTATTTGAATCGCCGTGCATAGCCGCACCGGCGTGGGAGTGTCAAAGGCTCCCTTGTGCAAAGGGAGCTGTCAAAAATCTCCTGATTTTTGACTGAGGGATTGTCTTACCGCAGTATCGA
>JAZOBG010000099.1:0-3779 GCA_045595865.1 Oscillospiraceae bacterium | reverse complement strand
CCATGAGCTGCTCCACCACGGGCACGTGGCGGTCGTAGATGTGGGCATCAGCGATGACGTGGGCCAGCTCGCCGGCCTCCAGACCGGAGACCTGCGCCATCATGTGCACCAGCGCGGCGTACTGCATGACGTTCCAGCCGTTGGCGGTCCGCATGTCCTGGGAGCGCTGATTGAGAATGGCGTTGAGGGGCTTGCCCGACACGTTGAAGGTCATGGAATAGGCGCAGGGGTACAGCCCCATCTCGTGCAGGTCGTGATGGTTGTAGATGTTGGTCATGATGCGGCGGGAGGCGGGGTTGTGCTTCAGATCGTAGATGACGCGATCCACCTGATCGAACTCGCCCTCGGAGTACTTGTGCTTGACGCCCAGCTGATAGCCGTAGGCCTTGCCGATGGTGCCGTTTTCGTCGGCCCAGGAGTCCCAGATGTGGCTGGACAGCTCGCTGACCTTGTTGGACTTCTTCTGCCAGATCCACAGCAGCTCGTCCAGGGCGCTTTTGAAGAACTGCTTACGCACAGTCAGAATGGGGAACTCCTCCCGCAGGTCGTAGCGGTTGACGATGCCGAATTTCTTGACGGTATGGGCGGGGGTGCCATCCTCCCATCTGGGGCGCACGTTCTGATCGGTATCCCACACACCGTGGGCCAGAATATCTTTACAGTTTTCAATAAAAATCTGATCGGCGCGGCTCATTTGCGTTTCCTCCCACTTGTATTTTTTTCTATCATACACCAGTTTACGGAATTCGTAAAGATTGACTTATAGGCCAAATAGCCGTAAAATAATATATTACCTACTTTATTATAAGGAGCAGTTCCATGCCCATTTATTTTGATTACGCCGCCACCACGCCCGTGTGCCCCGAAGCCGCTCAGGCCGCTTACGAAGTTCTGACCGGCAATTTCGGCAACCCCTCCTCCGGCTACGGCATGGGTCGGCAGGCCGCCGCCGATATCAAGCTCTGGAGAGCCGATGTGGCCGCCGCGCTGGGGTGTACTCCCGCCGAGCTGTTCTTCACCTCCTGCGGCACCGAAAGCGACAACTGGGCCATTCGCGCCGCCGTGCGTGCCATGCGCCGCCGTGGCAACCACATCATCACCACCGCCGTCGAGCATTCCGCCGTGCTCAACACCGCCCGTTTCCTGGAGGAAGAGGGCTTCCGCGTCACCTACCTGAAGCCGGACAAAACCGGGCACATCACGGTGGAGCAGTTCAAGGCGGCACTGGAGAAGGACACCATCGCCGTGTCCATGATGCTGGTCAACAACGAGACCGGCGCAATCTTCCCCGTGGCCCAGTGCGCCAAGACCGCCAAAGCCTTCAACAAGGACATTCTGTTCCACACCGACGCCGTGCAGGCCTTCTGCCACATTCCCTTTGCCGCCAAAACCCTCGGGGTAGACCTTTTGAGCGTCAGCGGCCACAAGATCGGCGCCCCCAAGGGCATCGGCGCGCTGTATATCAAGAAAGAAATTCAGGGCAAGATCAAAAATCTGATGTTCGGCGGAGGGCAGGAAGACGGACGCCGTCCCGGCACCGAACCCACCGCCCAGATCGCCGCCTTTGCCGCCGCCTGCCGCGCGGCAAAAGCCAATCTGCCCCTGTTTGACTCCCATGTGCGCGAACTGAAAGAATATGCTCTGCAGCGCCTGCAGGAGCAGGTTCCCGGTCTGACGGTAGTCTCGCCCGGTGACGCACCCCATATCTGCGCCGTGTCTCTGCCCGGCTATCCCAGCCAGATGGTCATGACCGATCTGGACGGGCGCGGCATCTGCGTGTCCAACGGCTCGGCCTGCCACAAGGGCAAACCCAGCCACGTGTTTGCCGCCATGGACTTGCCCTCCGACGTGCTGAAGGGCGTTCTGCGCATCTCCTTCTCCACCGCCAGTACCCGGGAGGAGGCCGACGCCCTCGCCGCCGCGCTGGCCCGGATCGCCAAAGAGCGCATGACCATTATGAAAGGTTGATCGAATGTTTTCCTGTCTCAAGCAAGGCAAAGCCTTTTACAAAAACCTGATCGCTCTCTGCATCCCTATGATTTTGCAGAATCTGGTCACCACCAGTCTGGCCATCGTGGACACCCTGATGGTGGGCATGCTGGGCGAAACTCCGCTGGCCGCCGTCACGCTGGCCAACCTGCCCATCTTTGTCATTCAGTTCGTGGTGTTCGGCCTGCAGGGCGGCTCCAGCGTGCTGATCAGCCAGTACTGGGGCAAAGGGGATCACAAAGCCATCAACCGCGTGGTGGGCGTGGCCTTTACCGTGGCAGGCGGCGTGTCTGTCCTGTTTGCGCTGGCCATGTTCCTGTTCCCCACCCAGATCATGGGTCTGCTGACCAACGACCCCACCCTGCGGGATATTGCCGCCGAGTACGGCCGCATCGTGGGTTTCTCCTATGTGTTCAACAGCATTACCAGCATTTATGTGGGCGCCCACCGCAGCACCGAGAACCCCAAGCTCGGCCTGATCATTTTCAGCAGCTCGATGATCGCCAACACAGTCCTGAACTGGATCTTCATCTTTGGCAAGCTGGGCGCACCCGCACTGGGTGTGGTCGGCGCCGCCGTGGCCACCCTGCTGTCCCGCGTTCTGGAATTTGTCATCATGCTCATACACGCCGCAACCGACAAGCGGCTGACCCTGAAGTTTACGCTGCTGCTGCATCCCGGCAAGGAAATGTGGCGTAAATTCCTGAAATATGCCACCCCCGTGGTGCTCAACGAGACCGTCTGGGGCCTCGGCACCGCCCTGTATCCCACCATCATGGGCCACATGGAAGGCAGCACCGAGATCCTTGCCGCTTACGCCGTGGCCGGCAACATCGACCGGTTCTGCTCGGTGGCCCTGTTTGCCGTATCCGGTGCCGCCGCCGTCATCGTGGGCCGCGAGATCGGAGCCGGACGGAGCAAAGAGACGGTCTACAACGTGGGCAAGGCCCTGCTGATGGTCGCCACCGCGCTGGGTGCCGCCGTGGGCATTCTTCTGCTCCTTGTGACTTACGGCATTGTAAAGCCCTTTGTCTATCCGATCTATCCCGCCTTCCAAAACTGCCCCGGTGCCGCCGAGATCACCACCATGATCCTGACCATTGTGGCCATTTTCGCCCCCTTCCGCTCTTTCTGCGCCACCAACATCGTGGGCGTGCTGCGCGGCGGCGGCGACGTCAATTTTACCACCGCCATCGACGTGCTGCCCCTTTGGCTGGTGGCCCTTCCGCTGGCCTGCATATCCGGTCTGGTGGCCCATCTGGGCATTTTCTGGGTGTATATGTCCATTGAGACCGAAAATATGATCAAACTTGTGCTGGGTGTCTGGCGTATCCGCTCCCGCAAATGGATCCGCGACGTGACACGCACCTTGGAACCGAGGGATGACCATGCAAATTAAAATCCTGATTGAAAACGAGGGGGCTGCGCCCTATATCGGCGAACACGGCCTTGCCATGTATGTCCGTCACAGGAGCAGCGAGATCCTGCTGGACGCCGGCATGAGCGGCGATTTCCTGCAAAACGCCGCGCGGCTGGACTGCCCGGTGGAGCGTGTGGACACCGCCGTGCTGTCCCACGGCCACTACGACCACGCCGACGGCTTCCCTGCCCTGTTTGCACGCAGCGATAAGGTCAAGGTCTGCGCCCGTCCTGCCGTCATGCAGCCTCAGTTCGCCGCCGACGGACGGTACATCGGTCTTTGCGACAGCCTTTTGACCCAATACGCCGACCGCTTTGTCCTGTCCGATGAATGCCGCGCCATTGCCGACGGCCTGTGGCTGGTTCCCGAC
>JAZOBG010000098.1:0-7354 GCA_045595865.1 Oscillospiraceae bacterium | reverse complement strand
GTCTGCGATCCCTTCCACCGATATCCACAAGAAGAAAGAGCGCATCCTGATTCAGGGCGAGCTTACTTCTCCGGTGGAACCCAAGCCGGGCTGCCGTTTTGCCAGCCGCTGTCCTTATGTATGCGAGGACTGCCTGAAGCCCCAGGAGCTGCGTGAGGTCGCTCCCGGTCATTTCGTGCAGTGCTGCAAGGTCTAAGTCAATAATTTGTTTTGGGGGATTCTAACCGCTGAAACAAATACCATTCGGCACGTGTAAAAGGGAGGCAAAAATGGAATATAAGCTGGAAGGTCGGGATATTTTATACAACAACGAGCAGCTTGGCCCCTATCCTGACCATCTCCTTAAGAGGGTGGATCGTCCCACCAACTGGCTCGTTGACAGTGGACCGAAACGAAAAAGTCATGGAGATGCAGCAAAAGCAACCGTAGAGCGGCCCAAGGGGCGTAAACCGATTTACACTACTCCGGTATTTAAGTCCATTAACGAAGTGCGTCAGCACCTGATGGGAGTTTCGCAGGACCCCAATCCCGTGGCAGAAAAAACAGCTCCTATTCCGGATGACCCCCGTGTGCGCAGCCGAAACCTGAAGAGTCTTGCGTATTTCACCGGTGCTGATGCAGTGGGTATCTGCCGCATCCCGGAGTACGGCAAATATCTGGATACCGATACCGGGCTGCGCGGGGGGAAAACGCCTGAACCCTTTGACGGAAGCGAATATAAATATGCAATTGTTCTCGTGAAGAGAAAAGATCCGGTGACGACCGGTGCATCCAACGGTATGGATTGGATCTACAATACCTGCAATCATGAGTGCTACATACAGCTTTATCATCAGAGCGAAACTCTGGCCAGGTATTTGCGTCGACTTGGTTTTGTGGCATTGGCATCCAATTTTTCCAATTATGTCACTGTTATGACCAGTATGATCATCGCAGCCGGACTGGGGGAGAGCGGTCGACTCGGAATAGCGGTAAACCCGTTCTTTGGACCTAATATGAAAGCGGCCTGTGTGCTGACCGACATGGAATTGGAGCCAGATAAACCCATCGACTTTGGATTGCAGGAATTTTGCAAAACCTGCGGCCTTTGTGCCGAGGTTTGCCCCAGCAAGGCCATTAGCCCCGATAATGATATGGTTGAGTACAACGGTTATAAAAAATACAGGATGGATTATGTCCGGTGCGTTAATATGGGTGTACGCGGACAGACAGTCTGCGGGCGCTGCGCCAATTTCTGCCCATGGACTCGACCTGATATTGGCCCTGAGTTCTACAAAGATTGGAATGGCGATGTGGAAAAGCTGTACGAATCAGTCCGAGACAGAGCGGCTTATCTGCGGAATAACAACTTTAACACAGATGCCCATAAAACCAGGCGTTGGTGGTTTGACCTGATTGAAAATGAAGATGGCGAACTGATCATCCCGGGAGGACCAAAGTGCTCTGACAACTGACGGTTTGGTTTGCACGGACTTTATTGTAGGAGGAGTTTATGAATTACAAGCTTGAAGGCAGAGATATTCTGACCAACAACGAACAGCTCGGTCCGTACCCGGACCATCTGCTGAAACGGGTGGATGTGCCCACGAACTGGATTCCCGGCAATCAGCCCAAGCGAAAAAGTCATCATGATGCCGCCAAGGGTGCCAGCGGCCTTTCCACCAAGGGGAATTTTAAGCAGGGCCGAACCGAACCCTTGTTCAAGTCTGTCCTGCAGGCTCGCCAGCCTCTGAAGCAAAATAATTTGAATCCTACGCCTGTGGCCGAAAAGAAAGCACCGATTCCGGATGATCCCCGTATCCGCAGTCGTCATCTAAAGTCGGTTTGTTATATGTTGGGTGCCGATGCAGTCGGAATTTGTGAAGTTCCGGAATATGCCATGTATCTGGAAAAACAGAACTCGGATGAGCCGGTCAACTGCGACTGGAAATATGCCATTGTTATGGCTAAGCGCAAGGACACCAGAACCTGCAGCGCATCCAACGGCTATGACTGGATCATGAATTGTACCAACCATGTAGCGTATACTGCGCTGTACAATATGAGTGAGGCATTGGCTAATTACATGCGCCGTCTTGGTTTTGATGCATTTACTTCCAATGCCAACAACTATGTGACCGTCATGACAAGTCTACTTATTGCATCGGGCATTGGTGAATGCGGCCGAATGGGCATTGCAGTGAACCCCTTTTTTGGCGGCGGCATCAAATCCTGCGCTGTATTGACCAATATGGAACTGGAGATTGACAAACCCATCGACTTTGGACTGATGGAATACTGTAAAACCTGTGGAATTTGTTCCGAAGTGTGCTTGAGCAAGGCAATCAGCCCGGACAATGATTTGGTGGAATACAATGGCTATAAAAAATACAAGATGGAGTATTCCCGTTGCGCATCTCTGCAGTCTTCGTTGACAACCGGGGGCGCCTGTGCGCGATGCGCCAACTTCTGCCCGTGGAACCGTCCTGATGTTGGACCGGAGTTTTATAAAGATTGGGACGGCGATGTGCAAAAGCTGTATGATTCGGTGAATAAACGCGCAGCCTATCTGCGTGAGCACAACTTTGTTACTGAGGAGTATGAAAATCGGCGTTGGTGGTTTGATTTGGCCGAAAATGAAGACGGTGATTTGGTTATCCCGGAGCATACACAGTATACCGAGTATTAAGATTATACCAATGATTACCGCGGAAAATTAATTATATTATTTCTTTTGGTCGAGAAAGTATGTTTGCCAGGACATGCTTTTCTTGATATAGATGTTCACTTCCTTAAGTTGAATGGTCGGATGTTTTCTTGCATCCGACCATTCGCACCAATTTGAAAGAAAAACAGGAGTGAGACGCATTGAATTACATTTTTAAAAATCGGGATATCTTGTACAATGACGAACAGCTTGGGCCGTATCCTGACCATCTTCTCCCTCGTGTGGATAAAGTTACGAATTTAATTGACGGTGCGGTTCCAAAACGCAAATCCCCCAATGATAACGCAAATGCTCGTCTTAGACAACGACTTGGTACTGACAATCCGGAAGCAATGAAGGATATGTTCAAAAAATTGAAGAAAGCACCCTTGACTCAGGCGTTCGGTGATATGAGAAAACAGATGGTCAAGCAGGCGCGAACTCCGAATCCGGTGGCAGACGAGGTTGCCCCCATACCGGACGACCCACGCGTTTTGAGCAGGCACATCAAAAGTTTAGGCTACTTTTTGGGTGCCGACCAGGTTGGCATCTGTGAAATTCCCGATTACGCTATGTTTCTGGACGATGTGAAGGGCAATGAATTTATTGCTGACTCCATTCGCTACGATTATAAATATGCTGTTGTGTTGCTCAAGCGTAAGCAAATTCGCACGACTATGGCCTCTACCGGCTATGACTGGATCTTTGATGCATGCAGTCATCAGTGTTATAACCAATTGATTCACTGGAGTGAGACCATGGCCAACTATATCCGACGTCTGGGATTTGAGGCCACCGGTTCGTACATGGGATATTACTCTACTGTTATGACTGCATTGGTTTTGGCGGCTGGATTGGGAGAGAGCGGGCGCATGGGATTGGCAGTCAATCCGTTTTTTGGGCCAAATTTCAAGTCTGCCTGTGTTTTGACCAGTATGCCGCTGCAGCCGGACAAACCCATTGATTTTGGACTTCAGGATTACTGTAAAACCTGTGGTATTTGTGCACAGCAGTGCGTCAGTAAGGCAATCAGTGCAGATAACAACCTTGTTGAGTATAATGGTTATAGCAGATATAAGATGGATTATGACCGCTGCGCGGAACTTGGACAACGAAATGTTTACGGAGAGGGGTGCGGCAGATGTTCAAATATGTGCCCATGGAACCGACCCGACAGTGAGCCTCAACACTTTCAGGACTGGGACGGAAGTTTGGAAGCGCTGTATGCATCGGTGAATAAGCGAGCGCAGTATCTGCGAGAACATGATTTCGTTACAGAGGAAAGCGTGAACCGAAAATGGTGGTTTGATTTGCAGGAGAAGGACGGAAAACTGGTCATACCGGAAAAAACAAAATATGACGTGGTGCCATAAAATTTATGTCAAGCAGCGTTATTTTCCGAACCAACCAGATTGTTCAGTATTAAAAGAGTCCTTGCGATAGAGACACGGATACAAGCTATGTGATCTGCAAAAAATTGGATTTAATACTTTTTCCAGTCCGTGGTTTACGGCCATTTTTCAAAAAATCCCCGAAACTTGTTTTTCCCAGTGGGATGTAAGGGATGCAGACGTTTTTGTGTAGTTTTAATTGTAAAAGCACCTGGCACGCATCGTGTCAGGTGCTTTTGGTATGCGGGTTAAAGTAATTTCAAAAACTCGTTGATGTACTTGGACCCATCCACGGTGTCGGGACGGGCGTGGGCGAAACAGGTACGTTCGGGATGCCACTGGACGGCCCAGATGGGTCGGGTTTCATGGCGCATGGCCTCGATATATCCGTCCTCTGACCACTGAATGGCCTGCAGACCGGCACCCAGCCGATCCACCACCTGATGATGGGCGCTGTTGATGGGGAATTCAGTCCCGTACAGTTCGGTCAAAAGGGGATCAGCGGTACGGGACAGATGGACATGGTCCTTGCCGTCCACCTGACTGTGACTAGGGATGTGCTGATGAAGGGTGCCGCCGAAAACGATGTTAAGAATTTGCATACCGCGGCAGATACCCAGAATGGGGCGCTCCAGCGCCAGAAACCGGGCAATGATACGGAATTCATAGTTGTCTCGTTCGTCGTTGGGCTCGTGGGAGCCGTTGTTTTCCTGTCCGTAAAGAGTGGACCGTACATCGCCACCGCCGGGAAGCAGAAGTCCGTCGCATTCTGCGGCACGGAACTCATCTGTCGTGGCCAGAATTCTGGCGCCGAGTTGTTCGATGGCATTTACATAATTGGGGTGATCTTCGGCTTTTCCATATAAAAATAAGGTTTTCATGGCGTGTACCTCCTGTTTTACGCAAGAAAGTTTCGTGGATCCAGACCGTAAATCTGGACAATTTCCAGTAAATCGGAATGAAGCAGGTCGTGGGCCGACACCAAGCGTCCGCCGTCGGAGTCCAGATCATATCCAAACTGATTCCATGCATACCAGACCAGATAGGAACAGTGTGCGCCGAACAGAATTGAATCTGGGTCAGGAGATTTGGAGAACAGCAAACCGGAACTTAAGCGATACGGAATGTCCAGCAGATGGTCCGTGCTGTATTGAACGACCTGTTGCTGCAGTTCCGGCGTGGCATGTTTGATGCGCAGCACGGCATAGTTGGAATAGGAAGTCCAGTGGGCGATGTTTACCAAGGTGGAGTCAGTTCCCAGCACGGTGCTCTCCAAAGCGGTGTTCGCATTGATCACCAGCGCGGCGTGCCCGTGCCGCCAGCCGGTGGTATGGGTGGACAGGGTGATCAGAACATCGCCCGGTTGAAGGTCGGCCAGAGGAACACCGGTGCCGCTGACAAATCGGTCTTCACGGGTGAACCAGCCCAGCAGAGGAGTACACCCGGTTTGGGGCGGGTGAAAGAAAGCATCTTGCGCATCGAGAATGGCTTGGAATTTACCGGCTTCAAGCAGTTTTTCAACCACAGACGCTCCCAGTCCGGTCTGCAGGAAGATGGTTTCGTAATCGGTGTTCTCGGTCAGAGTAACTTGCGGGTAGTCGGGGATGAAATATCCGGTGCGATGAGCCCAGAAACGCTGTGCGATGTAAAACAACATCAGAAAAAATGCGGCAAGAACCGCAAGTCGGCGAAGGAACTTTCCTGGTCTGCGGTTTGGTTTCATAAGACAACCGGTTCCTTTCATAAAGTGGATTATAGCGCAAAAACTGCTTTTTGAAAATAGGGGGCGAAAAAATGAGCAGCAGAATTACACAAATGCGCTGCAAAGAAGTCGTGGATATTCAGAGCGGATGCCGCTACGGTGGTGTGGGTGACCTGGAGATTGACTGGGAAACCGGACGGGTACACGCGTTGATTGTTCCCGGCCGGCTGCGCTTGTTTGGTCTGCTTGGGAGAGAGCGGGAAACGGTGTTTCCCTGGAGTGCGATCCGATGTTTTGGAGAGGATATTATTTTGGTCGACGGAGGGGCGGAAAAAACATCGGAAAAACAAAAAAGAAAGTAAAAAGTGCTTGCATTTCAACATTTGATATGGTAAAATACCAAGGCATTACGCATGGGAGGCAGACAGGGCTCCGACTGTTTCGAAAGAAATGGAGCGGCCTGGATGATGCGCCCAGAGGTAATAAGAATTAAAGGAGGAAACAAAAACTATGGCAGTCGTATCTATGAAGCAGCTTCTCGAAGCAGGTGTCCATTTCGGTCACCAGACCCGTCGCTGGAACCCCAAGATGGCAACCTACATTTACACCGAGCGCAATGGTATCTATATCATTGACCTGCAGAAGACCGTAAAGAAGCTGGAAGAGGCTTACAACTTCGTTCGTTCCATCTCCGAGCAGGGCGGCACCATGCTGTTCGTCGGCACCAAGAAGCAGGCTCAGGACGCTATCAAGGAAGAGGCTCTGCGCTGCGGCATGTACTATGTCAACGCTCGTTGGCTGGGCGGCATGCTGACCAACTTCAAGACCATGCGCGGCCGTGTCGACCGTCTGAACCAGCTGAAGAAGATGCAGGAAGACGGCACCTTCGACATGCTGCCCAAGAAGGAAGTCATGAAGCACATGGGCGAGATCGCCAAGCTGGAGAAGTACCTGGGCGGCGTGACCGAGATGAAGAAGATCCCCGCAGCTCTGTTTGTCGTTGACCCCCGCAAGGAGCGCAACGCCATCAACGAGGCCCGCAAGCTGAACATCCCCATCGTCGCTATCGTCGACACCAACTGCGATCCCGATGAGATCGACTACGTCATCCCCGGCAACGACGACGCTATCCGCGCCATCAAGCTGATCGCTTCTGTCATGGCTAACGCCATCCAGGAGGGCAAGCAGGGTCAGGATCAGGCTCCCGCTACCGAGGCTGCCGAGTAATCCACTCCCCTATCGCATCCAACAGCGCCCGCCCGCGCGGGCAGGCGCTGTTTCTGTTTTAAAACAAACGGCCGGTTCACCCGGCCTGAGATAACATTGGAGGTAATTATTATGGCTATTTCCGCTAAGGACGTACAGAAGCTGCGCGAGATGACCGGCGTCGGCATGATGGACTGCAAGAAGGCTCTGACCGCTACCGAGGGCGACTTCGACAAGGCTATCGAGTTCCTGCGTGAGAAGGGTCTGGCTACCGCTACCAAGAAGGCCGGCCGCATCGCCGCCGAGGGTATGGCTTACGCCTCTGTCGTTGACGGCATGGGCATCGTCGTCGAGGTTAACGCCGAGACC
>JAZOBG010000097.1:0-4818 GCA_045595865.1 Oscillospiraceae bacterium | reverse complement strand
GACATTTTTTGGTAGACATTTGGTAGACTCGTCGCTACAAGTTTCACATCACTCGTCCCCGCGCAAGCGCGAGGCCTCGCTCGTTCCACTGTAGCTCCTTCTCCCCACAAAACCCGCTTCGCTGGGCTTTTGCGGGGGCCCTAATTTTTTGAGTCCTTTGCTTTTGCGGGGGCCCCGAAGATTACACGCGCAGGGTGCAATTCGCGCAGCAGGTCAGGAATGCCCCGCAGGAACAAAAAGGCCGCGTCCTGCGCGGAGCGCTTAAAAAAACAGCCTTACAGCAGCGGCGGCGGCAATAAACCCCGCAACATCGCCGCACAGGGCCGCCGGGACCGCATGGCGTGTCTTTGCCACCTTGGCGGCGCCGAAGTAGACCGCGATGGTGTAAAAGGTGGTCTCGGTGCTGCCCAGCATGACGGCTGCCGTGCGGCCGACGGTACTGTCCGGGCCGTAGGTTTCGATCAGTTCGGCGCCCACGCCCAGGGCGGCGCTGCCGCTGACCGGACGCACCAGAAGAAGCGCCACCGTCTCGGGCGGAATGCCCACCGCATTCAGCACCGGGGCAAGCCATTGCGCTGCCAGCTCCAGAAACCCCGACGCGCGCAGCATATACACCGCCGTCAGCAGAGCGATCATGGCAGGCACGATGCGTACCATGGTGGAAAGGCCCTGCCCCGCGCCGGTGACCAGACCGTCGTAAATATCCACCCGCCTGATGCAGCCGTACACCGCCACAAAGGCGATCAGGCCGGGAACGAGAAAATCAGTCATGGTTTCCACAACCTCGCAAAGATTTTTGCCGCCGTAATGCCAACTGCCAACGCAATTGCGGAAGCAAACCAAACAGCGGGGAGAATATCAAAAGGAGTCTCGCACCCGGCGGCGGCGCGCACGGCGGCCACCGTGGTGGGTATCAGCTGAATGGAGGCCGTGTTGCACACCACCAGCAGACAGAGGCTGTCGGAGGCCACGCCGGGGGTGCGCTGCGCCATGCGGCGTGCCGCCTCCATGCCGAGGGGAGTGGCGGCGTTGCCCAGCCCCAGCAGGTTGGCCGACACGTTGGCGGCCACGGTATCCATGACGGCGCGGTCTTTGGCAAAGTCGGGGTACAGCCAACCCAGCACCGGGCCCAGCAGACGGGACAGCTTGGCGGAAAGTCCGGCCCGGCTCATGATCTCCATGACGCCGCTCCACAGGCAGAGGGTGCCCAGCATGGACAGGCAAAGCTCCACCGCGGCGGCCGCTCCGTCCAGCGCACCGGCTGCCACGGCGTCCATGTTCCCCGTGGCAAGGCCGCAGACCACCGATACGGCCACCATTGCCGCCCAGATTATGCCCATTGTCATGTGCTGCCCCCCCTGACTATTATGGTGCGGATACCTCCATTTTACGGAAAAACAAGCCCCGGTATGTCCGAAAGGACCCTTTTCGCAAAAGTCCTCAAAAAATTTACAAATTCCCAGGAAATTTTCCAAATTTTGCGTTGACAAATAAATACATAGTGTTATACTAATTGCAGGTTTTCTGTCCCCGTGCTCCCGGGGATACAAATAGAATGAAGGAAGGTACCCAACCATGAAAGCTACCGGTATCGTACGAAAAGTAGATGAGCTGGGCCGCATCGTTCTGCCCATCGAGCTGCGCCGCGTTATGGGCATTGCCGAGCGCGATCCTCTGGAAATTTACGTGGACGGCAACTCCATTGTGCTGAAAAAGTATCAGTCGGCCTGCATTTTCTGCGACGACGCCCACGATGTGGTCAATTTCAAGGGCAAGAACATCTGCGCCAAGTGCCTGAAGGAACTGGGCGAAAAAGCCTGATTTCCCAAAATTCCATTGAAAAGGAGCCTTTCCCACCGGGAAAGGCTCCTTTTATAATCAAACGGCAAATATATACTATTCGTAATCAACAAAAAAGGAAGTTTTTCCCAAAAGTGGGAACTGTAAGGCACCTAACATTTGTGTCAAAAATGTGACAATTTGGCGGTATTTGGTGAAGAGACAGAAAAAGTGGCATCCGAATGGACTTTCGGACGCCACTTGACTTTTCGACAGGGTTCACCACTCCACGTCCTTGCCCAACGCAAGGTCGTACAGCTTGTTTTTGGGCAGGCTCAGCTCCTCGGCGGCCTGCTTGGCGGCCTGTTTCAGGGACAACCCCTGTCCGCGCAGCTGCTCCATGCGCTCCATGGCCAATTCGGGGGAGATCTCTTCCTCTTCCACCGGGGCGGCGCCCTCCAGGATCAGGACGAATTCGCCCTTGGGCTCCACTTCCCCGTAGTGGGTCACCGCACCGGACAGGGTGGTGCGCAGAATTTCCTCGTGGAGCTTGGTCAGCTCACGGCAGAGGGCGATGCGGCGCTCGCCGCCGAAGGTCTTTGCCAGATCGTCCAGCGTGTCGCGCAGCTTGTGGGGCGCTTCGTAGAAGATCATGGTGCGCGTTTCGGCACGAAGGGAATCCAGATGGGCGCGGCGGTTCTTTTTGTGAACCGGCAGGAAGCCTTCAAAGGTGAAGCGGCCGGTGGGCAGGCCCGAGGCGGCCAGCGCCGTAATGGCAGCGCATGGGCCGGGAACCGAAATGACGCTCACGCCCTGCGCGGCGCAGAGGGCCACCAGTTCCTCGCCCGGGTCGCTGACGGCAGGGGTACCGGCATCGGTGACCAGCGCACAGGACTCGCCGCTGAGAATACGATTGAGCACGGCGGGGCCGGCGGTTTCGGTATTGTGGCGGTGGTAGGACACCAGCGGCTTGCGGATATCCAGATGGTTGAGCAGTTTCAGCGACACGCGGGTATCTTCGGCGGCAATGAAGTCCACCTCGGAGAGGATCTCGATGTGCCGTCGGGAAATGTCACCGAGATTGCCGATCGGGGTGGGAACCAAATATAAAATTCCGGACATGAGATTACCTCCTTAAACGCCTCTCCTGTGTAAGGGGAGGTGGCACCGGTAAAACCGTGCCGGAGGGGTTGTGCCGACGACAATCCCCCAGTCGCCTTGCGGCGACAGCCCCCTTTACACAAGGGGGCCTGTTTTCTGTGTCAAAATGGCCCTCGCTTAATGCAAGTCCACCGGCAAGACCGACAATCCCGGCTTGCCTTCCTTGTACGCCTCGATGAGCACGGCGGAGGGCGGTCTGCCCGCCGCCTGAATGAATTGCAGGCGCTTGGGTTCAAACATATGCTCCCGCAGGGCGCAGAACAGGTCTGCCAGCCGCTCGGGGCGGTGGACCATGGCAAAACGCCCTCCGTTGCGCACCAGCCATTTGGCGGCGGCGCAAAGGTCGGTCAGGGTGCAGGTCTCCTCCATACGGGTGGAGCCGCCCGAGTACCCCGAACCCACCGAAAAATAAGGTGGATTGGACACCGCAAGGTCAAAACTTCCGGCGGGGAACAGCTCCCGCACACGGCGCAGGTCTGCATGGCGCACGTCGGCGCTCAGGCCGTTGGCGGCGAAATTTTCCTTTGCCAGTTCCACGGCCGTTTCGCTGATGTCCAGGGCGGTCAGCTTGAGGTCGCGCTCCCGGGCGAACAGGTACAGGCCCAGCACGCCGCCCCCGCAGCCAAGGTCGCAGACGGTCTCGCCTTTTCGGATCTGGGTGAAGCTGCCCAGCGCCTGCGAGTCGCTGCCAAGGGGGAAAACACCCTCCTGCTGACGCAGGGTGAATTCTCCGATAAATTCCCGATCGGTACGCATGATCAGGCGCAGATCTCCACAATGACCTGTGCAAATATTTTGGCCGCAGTCATCAGGTCGGCCACCGAGATCCGCTCGTCGGGGCCGTGGATATAGGTTTCGGTACCGGGCATGACGGGGCCGAAGGCCACGCCGCCGGGAATGTCGTGGACGTAGGTGCCGCCGCCGATGGCCACGCACTCGCCCTTGTTGCCGGTGTACTCCTCATAACACTTGAGCAGAGTCTGCACGAAGGGGGTGTTGGCGTCGGTGTGGTGGGCGGCGTGCATGTCGCCTTCGCAGGCAAAGCCGTGCTTGGCAAAGGCGCGCTCCACACGCTCCTTGCAGTTCTTCTCGTCGGCGCAGATGGGCACGCGGCTGTCGAAGCGGCCGGTCAGGCCGGTCTCGTTGATCTCCAGCAGGGTGAAGGCGCAGGTCAGCGCGCCGGACAGCTCGTCGCTGAGATTGATGCCCAGTGCCTCGCCGGTGGTCTGCTTGTGGGGCAGCAGCTCCAGCAGAGCGTGGACGGCGCTCTTGCTCTCGCTCTCGGCCAGAGGCATGACGCCAACCAGCTCCAGCAGACCGGTCAGGGCGTTGACACTGCCCTCGGGGAAGGCGGCGTGGCCGCTCTTGCCGTGGGCGGTGATTTTGATGCGGTTGGGGCCGTCCGGCTTGACGCGGTACTCGCAGCCGGTGATGTGGCCGCCCAGCTGGGCGCGGGCCAGCACCTGACCCATGGGGATACCCTCAATGACGCACTCGGCGTCGGCAGGGATGACGTTGATGCGGAAACCACCCGAGAAGGACACCAGACGGGGCAGTTCGGTGCTTTCTTCCCAAGTCTTGGTGAAGGTGGGCTTGTAGCCGCCCTTTTCGATGTTGATGACGGGGAAATCGGCGTCGGGCGAGAAGCTGTTGGGGGCGAAAGGCTCACGCTGGTAGTAGTAGGCGATGTCCTCGCTGCCGCTCTCCTCGTCGGTGCCAAGGATGGCGCGGACATTCTTGGTCAGGGGGATGCCCAGCTCCTTGACGCACTGCATGGCCATCAGGGCGGCCACCATGGGGCCCTTGTCGTCGGCGGTGCCGCGGCCGTAGATGCAGCCGTCCACCACGGTGGGCTCGTAGGGCTCGCACACCGTCCAG
>JAZOBG010000096.1:0-6006 GCA_045595865.1 Oscillospiraceae bacterium | reverse complement strand
ACAGCAGCTGCAGGACCTGCAGCCGCCTGCCAAACTGCCCGCAGGCTTCGAGCCCAATCGAACAGAAGCGGAGCTGGAGCAGGAACTGACGCAGCTGCAGAGCAAATTGGCTGTCTGCTCCTCCGTTGTCCATCGGCTTTCCGGCCAGATCAGCGCCGGAGGTGATCCGGACACGCTGTCCGCACGCGCCGACGAACTGGAAACCATCATTTCCACCCTCAGCGCAGAGTACGACGCCATCGCTCTGGCCATGTCCACACTGGAAAGAGCCAACACCGCTCTGCAAAACCGATTCTCCCCGGCGCTGGGCAGGCGGGCAGCAGAGATTTTCCGGGAATTGACGGACGGACGCTATACCGGTGTAGTACTGGATCGCAGCTTCCACCTGTCCGCAGAACCCACAGGAGATACCGTATACAGGGACGCGCAGCTGCTTTCCGCCGGCGCTGCCGACCAGCTGTATCTGGCTGTCCGTCTGGCGGTATGCGATCTGGTTCTGCCCGGAGAAGACCCCGCCCCGTTGGTGCTGGATGATGCGCTGGTCCACTTTGACGGAGAGCGTCTGGCGCTGGCGCTGAACCTGCTGCAGGAGCTGGCCCAAACACGCCAGATTCTGCTGTTTACCTGCCAGAACCGGGAACGGCTCTATTGGGAAGATGACTGCACCGTCCATGTGACCGGCTTGCAATCGTAAACTTTAAAAGGTATAATAATGGAACTATCCTAAAATGGAGGCATGTCCATGACCGAACAAACCAATCCGGAAAAGAACGAAAAGAAGCCCGACTCCAAGGCATCCAAGCTGACCAAGTCAGAGGAATTCCGTCTGGATCTATTCTTCTGGCTGCAGACCTTTGTGATCGTTCTTGCCGTTCTGATTCTCGTTTTCACCTTTGTGGGCCGCATCATCACGGTAGACGGCCCCTCCATGCTGCCCACCCTCCACAACAAGGATATGCTTATCCTGCGCAGCATCGCCTACACCCCTGAACAAGGCGACGTAATCGTGCTGACCAAGGATTTTGATCATTACGAAGACCAGCCCATTGTCAAACGCGTCATCGCTGTGGGCGGGCAGAGTGTGCGTATCGACTACGACCAAAGCAAAGTCTATGTAGACGGCACTGTTCTGGACGAACCCTATATTTTGGAACAGACCATGTATTACCCCGGAGGCGACCTGAGTATTCAGGAGCTCGAGATTCCCGAGGGCCATGTTTTTGTCATGGGTGACAACCGCAACAATTCCAGCGACAGCCGACACTACGAATTGGGCGCCATTGATGAACGCTACATTCTGGGCAAGGTGGTCACCGTGCTGTTCTCCCCCTACAAGTGGGGTCTGATCGACGAGGATGGCCAGTGGTCATTTGGAGGTCGCTGAGATGGATCAGATTCTCTTTATCGACGCCTGTCCCCGCCCCAATTCCCGCACCCGTGAACTGGCACAGCACGTGCTGAGTAAGCTGGAAGGTTGGGTGGAGGAAATCCGCCTGTACGATGAAACGATCCCACCGTTGGATCTGAACGGTATGACGGAACGTGACCGTGCCGTGCGGGAGGGCGACTGGGACGCCCCCATTCTGCGCTACGCAAAGCAGTTTGCCGCCGCCGACACCGTCGTGGTAGCCGCCCCCTACTGGGATCTGCTGTTCCCCGCCGTGGTGCGCGCCTACTTTGAGGCCGTCACGGTCACCGGTGTGACCTTCCGCTACACACCGGAGGGTTTTCCCGAAGGCATGTGCCGGGCAAAAAAACTGATTTACGTCACCACCGCCGGCGGCCCCATTGGGGGGTACAACCTCGGCTTTGACTATGTCAAGGCGCTGGCCACCCTGTATTATGGCATACCCGAGGTCAAATGCTTTTCCGCCGAATTTCTGGACATCATCGGCGCCGACGTGCCTGCCATCCTGGCAAAGGCCAAGGCCGCCGTTGACAACCAATTTTGAGAGGAGTACATCCCATGAAAGTCGTCGCATTCAACGGAAGTCCCCGTAAAGAAGGCAATACTTACCACGCTCTGAAAACCGTCTGCGAACAGTTGGAGGCCGCAGGCATTGAGACCGAGATCGTCTGGACCGGCGGTCAGGACATCAAAAACTGCCGTGCCTGCAACATATGCGGCCGCAACCGCGACGGCAAATGCGTACTGCAGGGCGACGATGTCAACGAGTGGATTCAAAAGATGGTGGAGGCCGACGGCATCCTGCTGGGCGCCCCGGTCCACTTTTCCGGCATGGCAGCCGGGTTCAAGGCATTTTTGGACCGCGCGTTCTACGTCTGCGGCAACAACGGCAGCCTGCTGCGTCACAAGGTGGGCGCCGCAATCACCGCCGTACGCCGTTCGGGCGGCGTGTCCACCGTGGACGGCATGTATCACTACCTGACCTATTCCGAGATGCTGCTGGCCACCTCCAACTACTGGAACGTGACCCACGGCACCAAGCCGGGCGACACGGTGCAGGACGGCGAGGGTATGCAGATCATGGAGGTGCTGGGCCGCAACATGGCCTGGCTTCTCAAGCTGAAGGAGTACGGCAAGGACGCCGTCCCCGCCCCCGCTCCCACCAAAAAGGCCTTCACCAATTTCATCCGATAAAAGCACAAGCGCTGCGGAATTTGCTCCGCAGCGCTTGTTTTTACAGTTCTTTGTACATGGCAGGGGCGTCGGCCTTGCCCATGTGTTCCGCCACCGTCAGCACTTCCACCTTGACGATCTTCTCGCCGAACTTCAGCTCCAGCACGTCGCCTACCTTCACGTCGTAGGAGGCGCGCACCGGCCGGCCGTTGGCGCTGACCCGCTGGTTGTCGCAGGCTTCGTTGGCCACAGTGCGGCGCTTGATCAGGCGGGACACTTTCAGCCATTTATCCAGTCGCATAAACGATCTTCCTTTCCGAAAAAAGCGGGAATCGGCCTACCGATTCCCGCTTTTATATGGCTTTTGCTGCTTACTTTGCGACAGCGTCCTTCAGAGCCTTGCCGGCCTTGAAGACGGGCATCTTGGAGGCAGGGATCTTGATCTGCTCCTTGGTCTTGGGGTTGCGGCCGATGCGCTCAGCGCGAGCCTTGACCTCGAAAGAGCCAAAGCCAACCAGCTGGACCTTCTCGTCCTGAGCCAGATTCTCGGTGATCACGGCGATAGCAGCGGTGATGGCAGCCTCGGTATCCTTCTTGGACAGGCCGGCCTTTTCAGCGACAGCATTGATCAGTTCAGCTTTGTTCATTGTTAAACTTCCTTCCTAACTTTTTTGTGGCTGTGCCACGAGTTAACGTTTTATACTTAAAGCGTTTCCGCTTTTAAGCCTTTTTCATCTTGGCCTGCTCCCACAACTCATCCAGTTCCGCCAGCGTCATGGTCTCCATGGCGCGGCCCTGTTGGGTGGCCAGTTCCTCCACCTTGGCGAAGCGGCCAATGAATTTGTCTGTGGCGGCGGTCAGAGCCTGCTCACAGTCCACACCCACAAAACGGGACAGGTTGACAGCGGCGAACAGCAGGTCGCCCAGCTCCTCCTCGATGTTGGAGCCTTCGGCCACGGCAGTCTTCAGCTCATCCAGTTCTTCCTGCAGTTTATCCATGGGCCCGGCTGCGTCGTCCCAGTCAAACCCGGCCTTGCGGGCCTTTTTCTGGACCTTTTCGGCACGCCAGAGGGAGGGCAGGCTGTGGGCCACCGAGTTCAGGGCGTCGGTGTGGGTCTCCTGACCCTTTTCCTTGCGCTTGAGCTTATCCCAGTTCTCCAGCACCTGGGCGCTGCCGGAGACCTCCACCTGTCCGAATACGTGGGGATGGCGGTAGATCAGCTTCTTGCACACGCCGTCGGCGGCGTCATCCAGATCAAAGCGGCCGGCTTCCTTCTCCATCTGAGCATGAAAAACAACCTGGAGCAGTACATCGCCCAACTCTTCCTTCAGATGATCGGTGTCGCCTTCGTCAATGGCCTCGGCCACTTCGTAGGCTTCTTCCAGGAAGTCACGGCGGCTGCTCTCGTGGGTCTGCTCGGCGTCCCAGGGGCATCCCCCCGGCGCACGCAGAACTGCCACGATTTTTTCCAGGTCTCTGACATCATAAAAGTCTTTCTGTACAAAATTTATCATATTATTTTACCTTCTGCAAGCTATTTTGAACATTTTGTCACCGAATACGAAGAATTTTTGCGATTTTTTCACCTTTGGGCATCAAAGCCAGGTCATCGCGGGAGATGACACGCAGAGCGAGAATCAAAACCACATATACCACAACAGCTGCAAAGATGGCTCCGGCCGTTGCCACCGCACTCATCAGGAAGCTGTCGGGCAGGAATCGGTCGAGCAGGCCGTGGCAGGCCCACGCAGCCGCAGCCATAATAACAGAGGCGATCAGTGGCTTCAGGAATACGGTGCCAAAGGCGGGGGGATGATTGACCTTGCTCTTGATGACCAGCAAATTCAGCAAGGATACAACCACAAAGCAAGTCAGCGTACCCACCGGTGCGCCAAAAATCATCACTCTGGGATTGCCCACCAATACATAGCTAACAATGATTTTAGCCACTCCGCCGATGATCATAGTGGCGATAGGCCAGTTTACGATGCCATTGGCCTGCAGAATGGAGGACGCAACCACCTGAATACACACGAAGATAGAGGCGATGCCCAGAACCGACAGCAATGGGCCCGCGATGGCGGTATCCACCTTGCCTACGGTCAAAAGCTCCATGATGGGGCCGCCCAGCGCAAACAGGCCAAAGCCGCAGGGCAGGGCGATCAATGCCGCCACACGCAGGGCCGACTCGGTGGTGCGCTTGGCCCCCACCCAGTTCTTCTGCGCGATGTAGGCCGACACACCGGGTACGATACAGGCGGTCAAAGGCACCATCAGATTGAAGGGCAGGTTATAAATACTCATGGTCTTGCTGTAGACGCCGTAAAGCTCACGTGCCGAGTCCAGAATGGGATCCAGCTCAGTGGCAGGATCCAGCACCACGGCAGCCTGATATTCCGCCAGATTGGCCTGGAAGATCTCCACCGCCTTGGGGAAAATATCCAGCACGCTGTTATCCACGGTGAGCAGACCGTTCTGAATGTCGGTGAACACCGACTGCAGCTGACCGCTGACCAGGCCGGTGTCGATCAGGTTGACGATGGACAGGGTGCAGGAACTCAAAGTAATGGGAATGGCCAGCTTCAGCAGGCGGCCCAGCATCTTGCTGCCCGCATCCGGCACTTCGTCCGACTTCAGTCTTTCCCTGCGCTTGTGCCGGAAATGATACCATGCCAAATAGGTCACTGACAGCAGACTTCCGATGGACACGCCGGCCAGAGCGCCCACGGCCGACAGCCGCTCACGCAGATCGTCGGGCTGAATGGCCGAGCTGAGAATAATAAAGGCCAGAGCCAGACCCAGAATCATCTTACTCAGCGCCTCGATAACCTGAGACACGGCGGTGGGAATCATATTCAGATGTCCCTGAGCATAGCCGCGGAAAGCCGAGCAGCAGGTACATAACACGGCCACCGACAGGGTCTGTACAGCATAGACCGCCTTTTCATTCTGCAGGACGTAGGCAGCAATCTGCCGACCGAAAACGAACATGCACAGAAAACTGATGATGCCCAGCGTCAGGAAAGTCCGGAAGGCCACCTGAAAGGCTTTATATTTCTGATTATGCTGACCCAGTGCATTATACTCCGACACCGTCTTGGACAATGCCACGGGAAGACCCGCCGTTGAAATTGTCAGAAAGAAACTGTAAATATTGTATGCACCGTTGAAATCACCAAAGGCCGCATCGGGCAACAGAGCCGTCAGCGGGATTTTGTAAATGGCGCCAATGATTTTGACAACAATGGTACAAAGCGCCAGAATGGCGGCAGCACCGTAAAAGGTGTTTTTCTTTTCCGAATTGGACAAACGATCTCACGCCTTCCTTTTTTGAGAGCAGAACAAACTGTTACTTTCCGAATACAAGGGGAAGTGCATACTCTTTGACCTCCCGCTGAATGCGCTCCAGATCCAGCGTATAAAA
>JAZOBG010000095.1:0-4961 GCA_045595865.1 Oscillospiraceae bacterium | reverse complement strand
CATTTTCCCAAGGATCCGGTTTGCGGTAGCAGAAGACACCCCCAGCATTTCCCGAACATCGGCATTGGTAATTGTTCCGTGCTTTTTCAGGAAACGCTCGATTTGATATCGGCGTTGCTCCTCTGTGCTCATGTTCTCTGTATTACCAACCTGCACAGCTTCCAACAAAGCTTCTTTGATGGCAGAGAGCATAAACTCAATGAAGACGGTGGACTCGGCCTCGTTGTTGGAACGATTGATGGCCTGATAGTATTCGTCCTGCCGGTCATGGATGATAGACTCCACCGGAAGCCAGGCGAACATCGGTTTCCACTGGGTCAGCAGCAGGGTGTGCCACAGGCGTCCGATGCGCCCGTTGCCGTCGGCAAAGGGATGGATGAGCTCCAGTTCGTAGTGGAACACGCAGCTCTTGATGAGCATATGAAAATCACTATCCTGCACCCAGTCCAGCAGTTCCATCACCAGCCCCGGTACATAGTCGGGCAGCGTACCGAAATGCAGAACATTGCCCTGTTTGTCCACCACGCCCACAGGACGGGAGCGAAAACAACCGGATTCCACAACCAAATCTTTGGTCATAACTCCATGAGCACTCAGAAGATCATCCACGGAATATGGATCGAGCGTGTCCATCATTTCGTAGATCTCATAGGCATTTTTGACCTCTGCGATATCCTTTGGGGGTGCAATAACACGCTTGCCGCTGAGGACGGCGGTGACCTGCTCCAGACTCAACGTATTTTGTTCAATGGCCAGAGAAGAATAAATCGTCCGGATGCGGTTGGTGCGGCGCAGCGTCGGGTTTGTGGATAAACCAAGTGAAGCATTTACATGTCCAACCAGTTCAGCAATTTCAGCAACTTCATCCAGAATTGCAGTTGTGATCTCAAACGGCGGTTTTCTGTTGCGCATGGCTATCACCTCACAGTTAGTATAACATTTCATCACTCGTTTATCAACAGAAAATGATTGATGAAATGAGCGGTGAAGAAAAAACTATATGTTTGAGCAGGTGTGCTTGCGGCGAAAAAAACACGGCGATACCCAAACAGGGTATCGCCGTGTTGGTGCGGGAAGTTGGGGCTTTCAACTCTCATGCTTTCATAAAGAAACAAACCCGCCTCCGTAGAGACGGGTTTTGGTGCGGGATAAGGGACTCGAACCCTTACGCTTG
Source organism: Oscillospiraceae bacterium (assembly GCA_045595865.1). Lineage (GTDB taxonomy): Bacteria > Bacillota > Clostridia > Oscillospirales > Oscillospiraceae > JAJPXI01. The sequence goes on along the minus strand of JAZOBG010000095.1, from coordinate 3,787 downwards.
CGCACAAGAACCTAAATCTTGCATGTCTGCCAATTCCATCAATCCCGCGTGGAACTCGGACATTTTAACATTTCGGGGTGGAAAAGTCAATCGGAACAGGATATAATGAGGACGCAAAGGAAGTGACCTCTATGGAACCGAAACGTCCGGCCCGTGTTGCCGCCATTCATGATATGTCCGGCTTTGGCCGCTGCTCGCTGACTGTGGTGCTGCCCGTTTTGGGCGCTATGGGCGCCGAGTGCTGTCCGCTGCCCACCGCTTTCCTGTCGGCCCAGACGGCCTTCCCCAAGTCGGACCGCGCCGTTTTTCTGGACATGACCGATCAGCTGGAACGCACCGGCAGCCACTGGCGGGAGCTGGGCGCCCAATTTGACGCCATTTACAGCGGCTTTCTGGGCAGCGAGACCCAGATCGGCCTGATCGGTGAGTTTATCCGCAATTTCCGTAAGGAACACACGCTGGTGGTGGTGGACCCGGTCATGGGCGACTGGGGCAAACCTTACCGCACCTATACCCCCGACCTGTGCCGCCGCATGGGGGAGTTGGCCGAGCACGCCGACGTCATCACCCCCAATCTGACCGAGGCGGCCATCCTGCTGAACGAGGATTACGATCCCGAACCCGATGAGGACAAGGTGCGCCGCTGGCTGGAGCGCCTTTCGCTGGAGGGTAAACGCTCGGTGGTCATTACCGGGATCCGGCTGAAGGAGGGCTGCGTGGGCGCCGCCTGCTTTGACCGGGAAGACGGCACGGTGTCCTTCCCCTCCGCACGGCAGGTGCCGGTGGAGTATTCCGGTACCGGTGACCTGTTTGCCAGCGTTATGCTGGGCGCCCTGCTGCGGGGAGAGGCTCTTTGTGCTGCTGCCGGACTGGCGGTGGAGTTCGTGCAGAAATGCGCCGCCTTTACCAATGCGCTGGGCGGCGACAGGCGCGAGGGCGTCATGTTCGAGCGGCTGCTCAGGGATTTGATGTAACTGAATACATAATAAAAACAAGGCTGTTCACAAGGAACGGCCTTGTTTTTGCATTTATGTGACCGCGCTTCGGCGGGTGTGGAAGGTGTCCACCCGGGATTGCCAGAGGGCTTCGTCCTCCCCCTCGGTGGGGGCAAGACCCAGCGTGCCGGTCAGGTACTGTCCCATGAAATGGGAGAACTTTTCTGCGCCGCGGCAGTTGAAGTGGAGAAAATCGTACCAGTCGGTGCTGTCGTCAATATTCAGCTCGGCCATGTGATCGTTGAAGTCGATAAATTCTGCCCCATCCAGCGCGGAGATGTCCAGCTTGAGCGCCGCCAGAGCGGTATCAGGGATGCGGCCCTTGGTGGGGGTCAGGAAAAGAACCAGCTGAATGTCCTCCTTTTGGCAGAAAGCGTGGATCTTCTTTAGGTACTCCAGATTGCGCTCGTAGTTTTCGGTTTCGGCGCTGTAGTCCCGGTAAGTAACGTCGCCCTGCGGTCTGGAGTCGGTCAGGAAGGTGTAGCCCGCGTTGGGGTCCACCGGGGGATCGAGGTGTTCCTTGATGTTGCCCGGGGTGACCTCCCGCCAACGGGAGTGGTAATCAAACAGCGGGAACAGCAGTCCGGCGCGCAGTTCGGGTTCGGCGGCGGCAAAGGTGGCCGCAATGCGGTTTGCCGACCAGGGCATGTAGCCTGCATTGATCTTGGAATAGCTGCAGTACCGGGTGTAGAACATTCCGGTGATTTCGATGGCGATCACCTTGGGGGATTGGGTGCGGCAGGCTTCCTTGACGTAAGAGTAGGTGAAGGGAACCGTCTGCTCGGGTCCGGTCATCAGGTAGGAGGTGATGCCGGTGTCCTCCCAGATGACCGAGGGGACGATGTTGCAGTAGACCAAGGAACTGCCGAGGTACAGGACGTCAATGCTGTCCTCCGGCTCCTGCAGATAGCGGCTCCAGATGCTGCCGTAGCTTTGGCGGGGCGGCATCAAAAGCCAGCCTGCGGTGTAAGACAGGACGACAAAGAGCAGTGCGGACACCAGAACGGCGGCGATCCATTTTCTTTTTTTCATTGCGCCGCCTCCTTCAGAACTTGAAATAGATAAATTCGCTCTGGTCGAATTCCGCGCCGTAGGCTCCGAATATGGCGATGAACAGGACCAGCACCATGACCGAAAGACAGTACAGCCAGGGACGAGTTTCCAGTCGGAACGGCTTGCGGCCCAGACCCTTTCGGACATCCTCGGCCACAAAGGGGGCCAGAAACACCGGCAGGGCGATCAGCTGACGCAGAGAAATACCCAGTTCGGTCAGCGGCTTAGTCCCAAAGCCATCGCGCAGGATGAGCAGAATGCGCTTGATGATAAACATGGCCTGATCAGCGCTGCTGGCGCGGAAAAAGATCCAAGCTGCTGTCATCAGCGCGAATACAAGGAAAATCTGAAAAGCCACACGCAGGGGGTTATTGTCGCTGATATGCAGACCTTTGCGCAGGGCGCTGCGCGGCTTTGCGGTCAGGCTGCCGGCAATCTGGAAGGCGCCGTTGAGTACGCCCCAGACCACAAAGGTCATGGCCGCACCGTGCCACAGGCCGCTGACGGCAAAGACGATCAGAATATTCAGATACACCCGCCATTTGGCAACGCGGCTGCCGCCCAGAGGGAAGAACAGATACTCCCGGAACCACCGGGCCAGGGCCATATGCCCGCGGCGCCAGAAGTCGGCCACCGTGCGGGCGCAGTAGGGGGCGTTGAAATTTTCCGGCAGGGTAAAGCCCAGCGTCCATGCCACGCCGATGGACATGTCGGTGTAGGCCGAGAAGTCCAGATAGATGTACAGGGAATAGGCAATGGCGGCGAACAGAAGCTGGCCGCCGGTGAACTTGGCGGGATTTTCGTAGGCCGTGTTGATGATGACCAACAGGCTGTCGGCGGCGATCAGCTTTTTGGCGGCGCCCCACACGAAGCGCAGCAGGCCGCGGCGTATGGTTTCCCACTGAGGGGTGTGGCGGAAATTGAACTGGGGCGCCAGCTCGCGCACACGGGGGATGGGGCCGGACAGGACGGACGGGAAGAAAGACAGCGACAGCGCGCAGGTCAGGAAATTGGGTTCGGCCTCGGTTTTACCCCGGTACACGTCGAACAGGTATCCGGCGGCCGAAAAGCTGTAAAAGGAGATGCCGATGGGCAGCATCAGACCGAGAGAGGGTGCCTGTTCCCACCGCAGCAGGGCGGAAAAGCCGGACAGGAAAAAGTCGGTGTATTTGAACAACACCAGCTGACCCAACATGATGACCACGCCGAGAACCAGCCAGAATTTGCGGCGGCCAAACAATCTGCGTTGGAGTGCCAGAGCGGTCAGATAAGTCACCGCCGTGCCGAACAGGAGCAGCAGGCCGAACTTGGGCTCCCACCACATATAAAATACATAGTTGGCAAGCAGCAAAAAGACCCGCTGCCCTTTTGTGGGCAGCAGGTAGAACAGTACGACAACAACAGCCAGAAACAGGACAAAGGGCATGGATGTAAACAGCATCTCGCAATCCCTCCCTCAAAAATGCGCGATTTTTCATTTAATATAGCACATTTTGGAAAGCAACGCAAGAAACCCCGAAGGGTCACCGGACCTTAAGCAGCTCCCGCACCGACACCCCCTGCGCCTGCAGGGCGGCCAGATATTCGATGATACCGAGCAGGACGCACAGACCCATGGCGGCGGCGTGGGGTGCGCCCGCGTTTTGCACCACGCGGAACAGCAGGTTGACGGTCAGTCCGGTCAGCAGGGCGGCAAGGCCGGGAGACAGCAGCCACGAAAACAGCCGGAACTGCAGTCC
>JAZOBG010000094.1:0-4454 GCA_045595865.1 Oscillospiraceae bacterium | reverse complement strand
GGGTTCGGGCTCAGGCTCAGGCTCGGGAGTGGGTTCGGGAGTGGGTTCGGGCTCAGGCTCGGGCTCGGGAGTGGGTTCGGGAGTGGGTTCGGGCTCAGGCTCAGGCTCGGGAGTGGGTTCGGGAGTGGGTTCGGGCTCAGGCTCGGGCTCGCCCCAATCGATGGTGGGACCATCGCCGCCGGGTTCCTCACCGGAACCTTCGCCCTCGTCGCCGCCATCACCAGAATTGTCGGCTTCCACGATAATATTGAAGTTAATGCTGTCCCAGGTACCGTCGTCACCCTCGGTATCGGTAATCTGGATGTCGGTGATGGTGCCGCCGGACACGGTGCCGGTGTAGTTGTGTACGTTGCCGTCGTTGTCGGTGTAGGTGATGGTCACCGAGGAGCCATCCTCGCTGACGGAGCCGGTCACGTTGGAGTACTCGCCCTGAGTCAGAGCGGTGTGGTCGTTGCTCTCCATCAGGATCACGGTGTTGCTGTTGTCACCGTTAACAGTCGCGGTGATTGTCTCGGAGCCGCTGCCCATGTCTCCACCGCCGTCACCGTAGCCGCCACCACCGTGGCCGCCGTTGCCGTGGCCACCGCCGGGTTTTGCCGCTGCACCGATAGTCAGCATTCCGATCACCATGGTCGCGCTGATGGTCACTGCCAGGAACTTCTTCATCCAATTCTTCTTTGCCATAATTTCGTTCTCCTTTCAATTTAGGGAGGTCGAAATTTCGGCGGCCGCGCCGGCGTAGCCTGTTGGCCTTAGCCCGCTTGCTTTGCGTCCCATCCTTTCGGGTGGTTTGCCGTTTACGAACTTTCTTCCGGGTTAATTTGTGATGCTCTTGCTTTTGTGATTACGTTATATCATGCTCGGGTTATAAATTCGGTTACATTTTTCAGTTTGTCTTTCATTTTTTTGAAAATTTTTTAAAACTTGTAACCGGAGTGCTCAGGTTAACTTTCAGGATGCCTTTGCGTAGCTCAATGCGTTGTCGATCAGTAAAATCAGCTCCAGAACACTGCGGAAACTCTGCTCCTGCTTTCCTTCCACCCAGGTCACGCTGCCCTGCCAGCTTGCGTTCTGCCGGAACAGGATCCGGATCGTAAAGGTGGCTGTGTTTCCCGTTCGGAATTCCGGCCCGGGCGGTCCGGTTTCATATTCCGCCGGTGACACAAAGGTTCTTGTGGCGGTGTAAGCTTTCGGGAAGTCCATGTCGTCCAGCGCCTGCTCCATTCCAAGCAGGAACTGCGTTACGCTCTGGAACGTTTTTCCCTCGGGAAAGTACTTATTGTAAAACCGTCCGTTTGGCACCGCATCTTCATATGAGTCAATACACACCGTTGTGGTCCGATATTCGTTCCCCCAGGCTTTTGTCGTCATCGGCACACCTCCTTTCCACAAGTTCCGTGTTTCTTTTGTGATTTATATATACCATGCCCCAGTCACAAAACTGGTTATATTTTGGATTTTCTTTTTCATTTTAACTTTTTCTTTTTATATTTTTTATCTCCGGCTCCATTTCCTGCTTGCACCGCGCCTTTCCCTTTGATAACATGTAAATATAATGTTAAAAAACGGAGGGCCGCCATGATCTCCAGATTAAAAGACACCCTGCTCCTCGTGGGCGACGCGAACAGCGACCGTCCTACTCTGCGTGAGATTTTTAAATCCACTTACAACCTGCTGGAGGCAGAGAATGTCCCTCAGGCCAACTTGCTTCTGGGGCAGAACAGCAGTTGCATTGCCGCCGTACTGGCTGACATTTCTCTGTCCGACGGGGATGCCGTGCGCAGCGTGGCCCAGGCCTGCCTTGCGGGTACCGAGGACGAAATCCCATTCCTTCTGATCGTCGGCAAGTCCCGCTCCGGTGCTCAGGAAGAGCTGGCCTTCACTCTGGGTGCCACCGATGTGATCACCCGTCCCTACACCCAAACCGCTCTTCTGCGGCGTATTCAGGTCCTGGTGGACTTTTTCGTACAAAAATGGCATCTGCAAAAGTTGGTGGATGACCAGAATAAAGCCATCCGCAGCACCAATCAGGTCATGCTGGATGCCCTGTCGGCCATTATCGAGCACCGAAGCACCGAATCGGGCAACCACGTTCTGCGCATCCGCCGGTTTACCAAAATTCTTCTGGAAGACGTGGCCCGCAGTTTCCCCGAATACAACCTGACCGAAAATGCCATTGACATTATTGCCGGCGCCGCCGCTCTGCACGACATCGGTAAAATCTCCATTCCCGACGCCATTCTGAATAAACCCGGCAAACTGACCAACGAAGAATTTGAGGTCATGAAGACCCACACCACCGTGGGTGGCGAACTGATTCAGAATCTGAGCGGCATGGGTGATACCGAGTATCTGCGCTATGCGTATAATATTGCCCTGTACCACCACGAACGATGGGACGGCCACGGCTACCCCTGCGGGCTGGCCGGGGACGAGATCCCCATCTGTGCTCAGGTGGTCAGTGTTGCCGATGTTTTTGACGCCCTGACCACCCCCCGTGTTTACAAAGAGGCATTTCCGTATGAACAGGCTGTCAATATGATCCTGAACAACGAGTGCGGCAAATTTTCTCCGAAAGTCCTGGAGTGCTTCAAGCATGTGCGCTCGCAGTTCGTGGAATTGGCCCTCCAGTACGCTGATGGTTACTCTCCCAAGGACGACGCCATCACCATGCCCCTGCCCGGCCCCAACTGGAAAACCACTCCGCTGAACACAACTCAATTATCTCTGGTCAAATATCAGGCGTTGCTGCACTATCTGAATGATACCGTCATGGAACTGGATTTGGACAACGGCGTGTTTCATGTGGTGTACAACCCCAATCCCGACTTGGATTCTATTGTCTCTGGAACTGCTTTTTCTGACGTTACCGACCTGCTGAGTCACGCTAATCTGCACCCGGACGACGTTGGAATAGTAGATGAAGTTCGGACCCTTTTGACCAAGGATTTCTTCCATCTGAATCTGCGCCGCAAAGCCTACCCTTGTCGTATTTTCAGTTCCGCTCTGGGCAACTGGCAGCACTATGAGCTGGTCTTCCTGCGGTTAAATACAGGCAACGACGCGCATCGCATCATTATAATCTGGCACCGTCTGGATCACGCCTTACCCGAGCACACTTCTCTGCTTCAAAGCGCGCTGCACTCCTCCCCTGCTCTGCACGGTCTGGTCAGCACCGCCCTGCGCTGCCACAGCGACGGCGAACTGACCATCGATGCCGGCGCAAAGGACCTGTATCACCTGACCGGCTATACCGAGGATGAAATCAAGCAAATCTTTGACAACAAACTGCTGAACATGGTCTCTCCCAAGGACCGTGAAACCTTTGCCAACGCTGTACAGGAACATCTGAAGCAAGGTGGCCGCACCGAATACGAATTCCGCATCCTTCGCAAAAACGACGAACCCCTTTGGGTTCTCGTCAAAAGCCGCGTGTATATCGAAGCCGATGGGCAGGAGTATTTCTATCACGCCATTCGTGACAATGCTCGCGTCAAATCCGTTGAGCACGAACTGAAAACCGCCATCGAACGCAATCAGATCATCGTGGATCAGTCGGGAGGCATCGTATTCGAATGGGACCTGCTGTCGGACACCATGTATTGCTCTCCTAAGTGGGAACAGCACTTCGGTTACCCGCCTGTATCCCAAAATTATGGTGCTCAAATGGGAATCGCCACCCATTTCCATCCAGATGATCTCCCCCTCGTTCGTAATGCCATCGATCAGATTAAATCCCATTTGGACTCCATCATCATTGATGTGCGCGTGGCCGATTCCAATGCAAAATACCTCTGGACCCGAATTGCCGCCACTGCCTATCTGGATGAAAACGGTCAGCTGACCCGCATTGTCGGCATCCTGCAAGATATTGACGCTCTGAAACAGGCCGAACTTGCTCTGAAGGAACGGGCCGAACGGGATTCCTTGACCAAGCTGCTCAACAAGGCATCCACTCAACAACTGGTAACAGAATATCTGACCGAACGAGACGAGCAGGCTAAGGCCGCCATGCTCATTCTCGATTTGGACAATTTCAAGTCGGTCAACGACAACTATGGTCATCTGTACGGCGACTCTGTTCTTTCTCAGGTGGGCGCCGGTTTGAAGCGCCTGTTCCGCAGCCATGACATCATCGGTCGCATCGGCGGTGACGAATTTTTAATTCTCATGCGGGATATTCCCAACGAGGAACTGGTACATAGCCGCTGCGAACTGCTTCTGGACACCTTCCGTGATCTGTTGGAGCAAACTTCCCCGGGTCTGAACGTCTCCTGCTCCATTGGTGCCGCCTTGATCCCTGCCCACGGTATCGGTTATTCCGATTTGTTCCGCCGCGCCGACGAAGCGCTGTATCTGTCCAAGAGCGCCGGCAAGAACACCTATACCATCTACAACCCCCAGACGTCTGCGGATTCTTTGGACAGCATCCGTGTCCCCACCCGCATCGACTC
>JAZOBG010000093.1:0-6237 GCA_045595865.1 Oscillospiraceae bacterium | reverse complement strand
AGTATAACGGATTATGGGGGAAAAGAATGTTACATAGGTTACAAAGTGGTTCTTTCAACAGAATTTCCGGGATTTAGGGCAAAAGCAAATATTCTGCGGCCCAAATTGCTGTTTGCGCAAGGGAGCGGATATGTGCTATAGTTAATATCAATTACAGGCGATAAAGATAGTATATACGAGGGAGGCCGATTATGGACACGATTCAGAACATTCTCAGCAGAAAATCCATTCGAAATTATAAGGAGGGTTCCATCCCCAAAGAGGACCTGCGCACCATTCTGACGGCAGCTATGAGCGGCCCATCCTGTGTGAATGCACGCGACTGGCAGTTCATTGTGGTGGAGGACAGGGAAATGCTGAATAAAATGGCCGATGCAAACGGTAATCCGGCTGCTCCGCTGCGACAGGCGGCTGCAGGTATCCTGATTTGCGGTGATTTGGAAAAGGCCTTTCCCCGTGCCAAAGATTACTGGGTGATCGACGGTGCCATTGCCGGGCAGAATATCACGCTGGCGGCCCGTGCCTTGGGTATCGGTTCGGTCTGGCTGGGAACATGGCCCCAGATGAACCGGGTACAGGCGCAGGCGGAGTTGTTTGGTCTGCCTGAGTCGGTGGTGCCCCACTCTATCATTGCGTTGGGTTTTTCTGAGGAGACGGCGTGTACGCAGGAGCGGGATCACTATGATGAAAGCTGTATCCATTGGGAAATGTGGTAAAGGTGAGTGTATATGAAATTTAAGTTTGACCATTTTAATTTCAATGTTTTTGACCTGGAAAAGAGCATCGGATTCTACAAGGAAGCGTTTGGCCTGGTGCAGCTGTCTGAGATTGTTCCTGAAGACGGGTCCTTCAAAATTGTATTCATGGGGGATGAAAAGACCGGCTTTCGGCTGGAATTGACCTGGCTGCGTGACCGCACCGAACGCTATAATCTGGGTGATTTGGAGTATCATCTGGCGTTCCGCTCCGAGGACTTTGAGGCATCGCTTTACAAGCACAGGGAAATGGGCGTGGTATGCTATGAGAATCTTCCCATGAACTGTTATTTTGTGACCGATCCCGACGGTTACTGGATCGAGGTCATCACGCCCGACGGTTGATGACGGGATGGCAAAACGGGCCTGCATTGAAATCAGATAAACAGGGGCACCTCACAACAGTAAGGTGCCCCTGTTTGGTTCAGGTTTCTGATTGGAGAATGTTCTGAATCTCCTCCATGGTGGGAAGAGATTCCATGGCTCCTTTTTTCTGTACACACAGCCAGCCGGCGATGTTGCCGTAATGCAGTGCTTTTAGTACCAGTTCCTCGGTCAGGTCGGCAGTGGAGGTAACGTTATGGTGCAGTAAGCAGGACAAAAAGCCGCCCCAGAAGGCGTCACCTGCACCGGTGGCATCCACGCAAATTGCCTTGCGTCCGTGGACGGTGAAAATCTTGTCCTGATAGTGGCAGCGAGCACCGTCTGCTCCCAAAGTTTCCACCAGAACGGCAATGTTATAAGCCTTTGCAGCCTCTTCGGGCGGCATGCCCAGCATATCTTCCTCTTCCTCTGAAATTTTCAGAAAATCCGTGAAGGGGAGAACAGCGGTGACAGCATCGATACAGGCGGCACGGTCGTCATCCCACATCAGGTTGCGGTAGTTGACATCAAAACTGACCAGCTTTCCGGCGTTATGGGCAGATTCCATGGCATAACGGGTGGCGTCAACCGCGCTGCCGCGGGACAGGGAACAGGAGCCGGCATGAACGATTGTGGTTTCGGTTACTTTGGCGGCATCCACATCGGCGCGGTTCAGGAACATATCGGCGCCCGGTTTGCGGGCAAAGGTAAAGGAACGATCGCCGTCTTCATTCAACGAGACAAAGGCCATGGTAGTGACCGCTTCGTTGACCAACTGGGGGCACAGAGCGGTTACCCCGTGTTTCTCCAGTGTTTTCAGCAGGAAACGGCCAAAATCGTCATTGCCCATGCGGCCGCAGAATCCCACATCCAGACTGTTGTGGGCAACGGCGACCGCAACATTGGCCGGAGCACCGCCGGGCATGCGGATAAAGACGCCGTCTCCACCGCCGGGAAGAAAATCAATCAGCATTTCGCCGACACAAATCAAATCTTTCATGGAAAACACCCCATTCTCAAGAACTTATTTATGCTGTTATAACACAAAAAACGATGAATCTGCAATAGATAGATTCTTGACATGGATTGCGGCTGGGCAGTATGATTACGGTGACTTTCAAAGAAACCCCGCAGTCGGAAGGAGAAGATGAAATGAAACGCTCGGAGATCAATGTCATCATCAAGCGATTTGAGTCACTACTGGAGGAATATCGCTTTGCGCTGCCGCCCTATTTGTTTTTCACAGCCGAGGAGTGGCAGGAAAAGGGTCATGAATACGACGAAATTCGCGACAACATGCTGGGTTGGGATGTGACCGACTACGGTATGGGTAAATTCGATGAGTTGGGTTTGACTTTGATCACTCTGCGAAACGGAAACGTGAAGGATCCCAGGTACACCAAAACATACGCCGAGAAAATCATGATGCTGGAAGAGGGACAGCTTTCCCCTATGCATTTCCATTGGAACAAGATGGAGGACATTATCAACCGCGGCGGCAACGACATCATCTTCCACCTGTACAACGCCGACCGCGAAACCGAAGGTCTGGCAGACACTGATGTGGAGATTTTTCGTGATGGCCGCTGCTACTCCATTCCCGCCGGCAGCGAAGTAGTGCTGAAACCGGGAGAGAGTTTAACGCTGAATCCCTATTGCTATCACGATTTTATTATTCCCAAGAACGGCCGGGGGCCCGCTTTGATCGGTGAGGTGTCCATGTGCAACGATGACAACACCGACAACCGATTTCTGGAGCCGCTGGGCCGTTTTCCCGCCATTGAGGAGGATGAGCCTGTTTACCGCCTGCTCTGCAACGAATATCCCGCGGCAAAGAACTGAACTGCGAATCAAAAAAGAGAGCTGTCAGATCACAGATCAATCTGACAGCTCTCTTTTTGTAGAACGAAAACCACCGGCCGTGTGTGAAGGTGTCTACTTTTCCTTGACACCTTCAGAATTTGCATTCTGCGACAGCTCCTTCTTTTCGGTATTTTCTGTATTCTTTTAGGGTGCGAACAGAGTGGTCGCTGTATACTGCTTTCCCGCAGATGCTGCAGTATTGGGACGTATATTGACTGAGCTTTGGGTGAAACATCCACAAAACGTGGCCGCAGACAGGGCAACGGTGGAGAATAACGGAAGCAACGGTGCCCGTGAGCATAATGGCCAGACCGATGGCAGTAATTATGATCGCCGTGGCAAGTGATTGCAGTTGGGAACCCAAAATAAGACCTGTGACCACGATCAGCCAGCCGCCGATGAAAAGAATGTTACAGACATAATGATAGAACAACGGGATCCCGGTTCTGGTCGGAATATATGCCGGTGCGGCAGGCGCTTTTGCGGGCGGTGGACTGCCAAGCAGTTCATCCGTGGTAATATTCAGCGCGGTGGCCAGCGGTGTGAGCAAAGAGATATCCGGCGCACCCACGCCGCGTTCCCAGCGTGAAACGGCCCGGTCGGTCACATTGAGGAGGTCGGCCAGCTGCTTTTGGGTCATGTTTCGTTCTTTGCGCAGTCCGGCGATTCGTTTTCCGACGATTCGGTTGTCCATGCGCACCACCTGCCTTTCACTCACATTATAGCAGAATAAAAATATAGCGGGCAACAAACGAATCATTGAGTCGGGTCAGGGTGCGGTTTTGGGTTTAAATAAATGCGCGGAAATCCCCTAAGCTTTCGCTTCGTGGGATGGATAGCGCCTTTCGTAGGCCAGCCTAAGCCGGCGCGATTCTTATGTTGAAAGAATATCCCTAAAATACTGGAACAAACGTACCATCTGTGGTATAATATCCTTATCTAAGAGAGCGAGGTGACAGCCGTGGAGGCCCTGCTTTACCGGGGATACAAGTATCGCATCTACCCCGACGAAGAACAAACGAAATACTTTATGCAAACCTTCGGCTGTCGCCGTAAGGTCTACAATGCGTATGTCGAAACACTCTATCAGCACCTGGAGGCTACGGGCTATAAGAACGGCTTCATCCGTAAGAAGGATCTGCAGCTTGTCACCCCGGCGGCGATGAAAGCCGAATTCCCCTACCTAAAGGATGTGGATAGTCTCGCTCTCTGTAACGCCCAGATCGCCTTTCAGAGTGCGCTGAATCGCTTCAACGAAGACTTTGATAAAAAGTCATATACGAAGCGCAGTCTGAAGCGTCAAAAGACACGGAACGAAGCGCCAACCTTCCGTGATTTGAAGGGGATGCCTCGGTTCAAGAGCATCAAGAACGGGGATTTCTCCTATACCACCAACAACCAATCTCACGGCGGGAAGTGGTGTGATATCACCCTGATCAACAGTTGGCTGTCCCTCCCCAAGCTGAAAACACCCGTCAAGGTCAAACAGCACCGCTCGTTGCCGGAGGGGGCGATCATCAAAAACGCCACCATCTCGATGGACCACAAGGGCCGGTTCTTTGCCAGTCTGGGCGTGGAGTACACCCAGAACATCATACCCGTTCAACCGCAACGCTTCGTTGGCCTGGATTATGCACAGAAGGACTTCTATGTAGACAGTGAGAGTAAGAAAGCCAATTACCCGCACTACTACCGGAAGACCGAAGCGAAGCTGGCCCAAGAACAACGGAAGCTTGCCCGCATGGTCCAAGGCTCGCAGAATTGGATCAAGCAAAAGAAAAGGGTCACGGCTTTGCACGCCAAGATCGCCCAACAGCGGCTGGACTGGCTGCACAAGTGCAGCACCGCTCTGGCCAACCAATTTGATCTGGTAGCGGTCGAGGACATCGACCTCCGCGCTATGGGGCAGACCCTTCACTTGGCGAAGAACATCCACGACAATGGGTTTGGGATGTTTCGAACCATGCTCCAATACAAATTGGAGGAGCGCGGCAAGTACTTCACCCAAATCGATCGCTTCTACCCCAGCTCCAAAATGTGCCATCACTGCGGCTATGTGAACGACGACCTGCAACTCAAGGACGACCACTGGGCCTGTCCTTGCTGTGGTGCAAAGTTGGATCGCAATCACAATGCCGCCATCAACATTCGCGAGGAAGGCATGCGCGTGTTAGGGTTTGCCTGACACGCTGCCAAAAACATAAGAACCGGTGGGACACTGGGGATAGCCTGCTGCCCATTCCTCGGGGCGCTGGGCCCGTTAGGGTCCTCGAACAGGAATAAAAGAAGGTGCGCATTAAGCGCACTGGAAGCCCCTTCGCTTTAGCTGAGGGGTTGTTCACGAAAAGGGTGTTCCAAGTATTGTTTTTGCAGTTCGGCTTATCTTGCCCGCAGTTCCCAGAAGGCCACGGCGCTGGCGGCGGCCACGTTCAGGGAATCCACCTGATGGGACATGGGGATGCGTACGGTATAGTCACAGGCGGCGATGGTGCCCTCAGCCAGACCGTCACCCTCGGTGCCCAGCACGATGGCCAGTTTTTGCTCCGAAGCGAGAGCGGGGTCGTCAATGGAGACCGAGTTGTCGCTGAGCGCCATGGCTGCCGTTTTGAACCCCAGTGCCTGAAGACGGGAAATGCCGCTGTCCGGCCAGTCGGAAGGGGTTTCGCCGATGCGGGTCCACGGGACTTGGAACACCGTCCCCATACTGACGCGGATGGAGCGGCGGTTCAGGGGGTCGCAGCAGGTGGGGGTGATCAGCACGGCGTCAATATTCAGAGCGGCGGCTGAGCGGAAGATAGCGCCGACGTTGGTGGTGTCTACGATGCTCTCAAGAACAGCAACGCGGTGGGCGTTGGCGCACAAATCTTCCACCGTGGGGAGGGGGGAACGGCGCATGGCGCACAAAACGCCCCGGGTCAGCTGATAGCCGGTCAGTTCGGTCAGTAATTCCCGGTCGGCGGTGTAGACGGGGATGTCACCGCAGCGCTCCAGAATGGGGGCGGCGTCTCCGGTGATGTGTTTGCGCTCCATCAGCAGGGAGACCGGCTGGTATCCGGCGTTCAGGGCTCGGTCAATCACCTTGGGGCTTTCTGCAATAAAGATACCCTTCTCCGGCTCCAGACGGTTGCGCAGCTGGGCTTCGGTCAGGCGGGCAAAGGCATCCAGTTCAGGGGCGGAAAAATCGGTGATCTCAACGATGTTCGGCATAGACGATCCTTCTTTGTGGGTTTTATTTGGACTTATTATAGCGGAGGGG
>JAZOBG010000092.1:0-4476 GCA_045595865.1 Oscillospiraceae bacterium | reverse complement strand
ATTGAAACTGAGCATGTGGACACTGAGCGGCTGGCTGGAACGCAGAGGATTTGACCCCTTCCCCATCATTTCCAGCGGAAAAAGCCTTTTGGCCGGCCCGCGCTTTATGGAGCGCGGCACCTCCGGTTCCGACACGGTGGGTATCATCCCCGCCGACAATGTCACCGGCGGCGCAGGATTCAAGACGGTTCTGACTCATGATGTAGACCTGATCTTTATCCCCAACGCCGACCCTATCGAAGTACATAACGAGATCACCCGCTGCTTTGAATCCTTCAATCAGTGGGAACGGGATATGCTCATGGTGCTGGTGGACGGCGGCGGTCTGCAGGATCTGCTGAACGTGGCCCACCGGGTGTTCAAGCAGCCTATGTTCATCAAGGGCGACTCCAGCTGGGTGTTCGCCATCACCTCCGGATATGAGCCCTCGGTCCATCCCGACTGGGCCAATCTGGAACGCTCCGCAACCAACCGCACCGCTGATTTCGAGTCGGTCTCTACCGTCAGTCTGGACCCTGAATTCCAGAAAGTTTTCCTTCAGCGCACCCCCATCCTGTTGGAATCTCCCCTCTACGGCGGCACCGTACTGCGCACCAATGTGTGGCTGGACGGACAGCGCGTGTGTGAGATCGTGGCGCTGGAATACAAGGATCGCTTTAACCCCGGCGACATCCATCTGATGCAGATGTTTTCCGACATCGTATCCCGATACATTTCCGCCAATCGCTCCCTGTACTTCTCTTTCTCGGGCCTGACTAATTTCTTTACCGGACTTCTAAAAAAGCAGGAGTGTAATCCCGCCAATCTGCTGGCCGTCCGGGAGGCCACCGGTTGGAAAGAAGAAGATTCCATGGCAGTAGCCGTCATCCGGGAGCACACTCCTTGCGAAAGCCCTATTCTGGGCGTGCTGCGGGAGAAATTGACCGAACAGTTTTCTTCCTCCTGTGTGTTCCACTACGACGGCGGTGTGGTCTGTATTTTCAATGTCACCAAAATCGGTGGATACGGCAAAGCCGCGGAGCATCTGGCCAATATCATTCCCGCCGATCCTTTCACATGGGGTGTCAGCTATGAATTCACCGGACTGGAGCGGGTGCCGGAGTTTTACCGTCAGGCTCTGACCGCTTTGGAGACCGCTGAGGAACTGGGCCGCACCCACGCCACTATGTATCAGGCCGCCTGCACTCTGATTTCTGCTGAACTGAAGGAAGTTCCCGGTCTTCAGGGGTACATCCACCCCGACCTGCGCCGTCTGGATGAAGTGGACCGCCACGGCGACTCCCAGTATGTCCACACTCTGTTTGAGTACCTGCTCTGCGGCGGAAACTATACCGACACCGCCGCCCGGCTGGGCCTGCACCGCAACAGTCTGATCTACCGCATGTCCCGCATTCAGGAGCTGATTTCCACCGACCTGTCCGACCACGAAAACCGTCGGTTGCTGTTTTATTCCTATATGCTGATGGGCAAGAATTGATATAAAAAAGTTCTGGAGAAACCGGTCGGTTTCTCCAGAACTTTTTTTATCACTGCCCGGTCAGTTCGCTAAAATACTCCGGGGTCATTTCCACGTGGTAGAACAGGTCGTAATACTCGCTAACCTTGTCGTACAGGTCAAACTCCGCCTGTTCGGGGTACAGGATGGATGTCATCCAATACATGCCCAGATAGCGGTTGACCGAGGGCGGGAAGCCCATCCAGTTGTAAGGTCCTTCAGGGGCCTTATGATAGTTCCCGTTCCGGATGGCCCGCAGTTCGCCCCAAGTGGGATCAGTCACCACTTCCTCCAGATTCACTTCGGGAGAGAAGAAGATCACTTCCGGATCCCAGAGAGTGATCTGCTCGGAGTCCACCGAGTCGCCGACACCCTTGGAGGAGGGATTTTCCAGCACGGCGGCGTTGTCGCCGATCATGTCAATGACTTCAGCGTGGTAGGAACCCTTGCCGATGACATTCAGGCCGTCGGCACCGGGGCAGTAGAGAATGGTCTTTTTATTTTCCTCCCCCACCTGTGCCATCAGACCGATGATCTCGGCATAAGCGTTCTCACAGTATGCGGCCAGCACTTCGGCACGCTCTTCCAGACCCAGGAAGCGGCCCAACTCCCGGAAGGCTTCACCGGCGGTTTTCATATCAGCACTGATATGGATGCAGGGAATGTTCAATTGTTCCTGCAGACCGTCCAGTTCCTCGGCAGTACCCTTCTTGGCTTCACCCACATCAATGACCACCTGAGGATCGGTCATGGCCAGAGTTTCCAGATTCAGCTCACCTTTGCCGCCGTACAGCTGACCCACCACAGGCAGATCGGGATAGGACTCGGCCATGAAAGCACGGAATTCCTCGTTCCACTCGTCGGCGGTACCCACAAAAAGTTCGGGGCACAGGGCGTACAGGTACATCTGACCCAAAGGTGCAGAAGGGACGATTCGGGTGATCTCAGCAGGCACTTCCACTTCACGGCCCAGAGAATCGGTATAGATCACGGTTTCCTGGCTTGCGTCGGAATTATCGTACGGCACCTCTCTGACACAGGCAGTCAGACCAAGCACCAGAACAAATGCCAAAATTAAAGAAATTACTTTTTTCATTGGGATGCCTCCAATCAATCCATGTTTTCCAAAATGGTTTGGGGAACGCATACCCGGAACTTGTCGTCACAGAAACTTTCCACGGTTACATCAACGCCATAGAGTTTTTCGATCAACCCGGCATCCACCACTTGATCGGGCGGCCCATCCGCAATCACCCTGCCGTCCTGAATGGCCAGGATCTGGTGGGAGAACAGATAGGCCTGATCGGGGTTGTGGGTGGACTGAAGGATGGTGTACCCTTCCCCCGTCAGCTTGCGCACCTGCTCCATGACACGCATCTGATTGCCGTAGTCCAGATTGGCAGTAGGCTCATCCATCATCAGCACCTTGGCGTTCTGGGCCAACGCACGGGCAATCAGAACCATCTGGCGCTCGCCGCCGCTGATATGGGTGTAATCACGATGGGCAAATTCTGCCATATCCATGCGTTCCAGCGCCTCCATAGCCGCCGTGATCTCCTTGCCGCGGGGCGGCGAAAAGGGTGATGTGCGGGAAGACGTTCCCATCAGCACCATGTCCAGCACGGTGTAATTGAAGGCGGGATAGTGGGACTGGGGCACGTAGGCCACGTGGCGGGCCAATTCGCGGGCGCCCATATTGCGCGTGTCCTTTCCGTCCACAGTGATACTGCCCGTGTAGGTTTTCAGCAGGCCAAGCATACAACGGAACAGGGTGGACTTGCCCACACCGTTGGGGCCGAGAACCGACACCAGATTTCCCCTCTCCGCCCGGAAGGAAACATCCTTCAAAACCTGATGGTCACCATAGGAGAAGCTGACATTTCTGACTTCCAGCGTACTCAAGATGCCTCACCTCCCCGCATGATCAGGTAGATGAAGAAAGGTGCGCCCACAATGGCGGTCAGAATACCCAGAGGGATCTCGGTGGAGAGCAGGTTACGGGACAGATTGTCCACCACCAACAGAAACAGCGCACCCAGCAGCATGGAACAGGGCATCAGATGGCGGTAGTTGTTGCCCACCAGCTTACGTGCCAGATGGGGTACCACCAGACCGACCCAGCCAATGACGCCGGATACGGCAACAGCAGCAGCGGTAATCAGCGTCGCCGACAGCGCCACCGCCAAGCGAACTGCCTTGGCATTGATGCCCATGGTGCGGGCTTCGTCATCACCCAACGTAAGAACGTTGATGTGCCAGCGCAGCAGCGTCAGGATCACCATACCGATCAGCATGGGGATCAGGGCAAAGGCCACGTCACTCATACGGGCGGAGGACAGACTGCCCATCATCCAGTAGGTAATGGCAGGCAGCTCATTGGTGGGGTCAGCCACCAGCTTGATGAAGGAGGTTCCCGCGTCAAACAAAGACGAGATCATGATGCCCGCCAGAACCAGAGCCAGAACCTGCTTGCCGTGGGCATTACGGCCAATGATCCACACCAATGCCACGGCGCCCAGCGCAAACACAAATGCGCTGACACTGACCATACGGCTGCCCAGACCCAACCAGATACCCAGAGCAGCACCGAAACCGGCGCCTTTGGAGGCGCCCAGAATGTCAGGCGAAGCCATAGGGTTCTGGAAGATACCCTGATAGGCCGCACCGGCGGCCGACAGGCAGGCACCCACCAGACAGGCCAGCAAAATACGGGGCAGACGGACGTTGAGCATCAGGGTTTCCATGGGTGCGGTCCAGAACTGCTCCAGCCCCAGATTGGGGCCGGAAGCGCCGAACAAACCGCACAGCCAATTCAGCAGACGCTCAATGCTTTCCAGCACGGCGTCCCACAGGATAGCAGCCGCCTCCAGCGGCGGAATGGGGTAGCGTCCCAACGCGAATGAGACCAAAAAAGTCACAATCAGCGCCACGGCAAGCACCACCGTCACCAAGGTAAATCGTCTTGTTTTCAGGGCCTTCAT
>JAZOBG010000091.1:0-13498 GCA_045595865.1 Oscillospiraceae bacterium | reverse complement strand
GGTGCGCAGGGTTTACGTTACTCCGCTGCGGCGCACGCAGCAGACGGCGGCAATTCTGTTTCCCGCGGCGCAGCAAATCGTCGTGGACGACCTGCAGGAGATACATTTCGGCGACTTTGGGGGGCGCAGCTATACCGAAATGGAGTACGACGCAGCCTACCGCGGTTGGGTGGAGAGCGGCTGTCTTGTACCCTGCCCCAACGGGGAAGGGCGTCCGGAGTTTTCCGAGCGGGTTTGTACCGCCTTTGCTGCCATCGTTCAGGATGCCTTGCAGCGTAGGGAGGAGTCCTTGGTCTTCGTGGTTCACGGCGGCACCATTATGGCCATCATGGAGCGGTTTGCCCGACCGAAACAGGATTATTATTCCTACAGCGTGAAAAACGGTCAGGGGTACCGCTGCCGTGTGGAAACGGTTGACGGATTGACTCTGACCGATGGAATCCCTTGGGAGGGAACACATTGAAAATACAGTTCAACATGACTACCAGCTTCTGTGATCTGGACCGCTTTGCATCCCGGGAGGAATTTCTTGCCCTGTTGGAGGGGTTCGATGGGGTGGAGCTGATGGTCTGCGGCGAGGACGGGCGAAACCTTATTCGGCCGGAAAACGTGGTGGGCCTGCACATGAGCAGTTTTTACTGCTGGCTGGACTTCTGGCAGGGCAACGTCGACCGCTGCCTGCAGGAATTCGGCACCGAAGAGGCGATGTACGCTTACTACGGCGGCGAGACCCGGCAGGCGCTGGTCGACCGTTTCCGCGCCGATCTTGCCAATGCCAAACGGTATGGGGCGGAGTATATGGTGTACCATATTTCCGATTCCAACTCTGTGGAGACCCTGACCGGACAATATGCCCACACCGATGAGGAGGTCATTGACGCCGCCTGTGATTTGATCAATACTGCGTTGGATGGTGTTACCGACGGCCCTGCGCTTCTGCTGGAAAATCTGTGGGAACCCGGCCTGACCTTTACCCGGCCGGACATGACCGCCCGGCTGATGGAGGGGATTCGCTATTCCAACAAAGGAATTATGCTGGACACCGGGCACCTGCTGCATACCAGCCTCGCCCTGCGCACCCAGAAAGAGGGAGTAGCGTATATCCGCCGCCGTCTGGAAGAACACGGTGAACTATGCAGCTATATCCGGGGTATCCATCTGAACCAGTCCCTGACCGGAGCCTATATGCGCCGTGTGCGCAGAAATCCTCCGAAATTAGCGAAGGATTACAATGAGCGTTCGGGCCAGCTGTTTGAGTATATTTTTCAGGCTGACCGGCACAAACCCTTTGTTGCTCGCGGGGTGCGGGAATTGATCGAGGGAATCGGCCCCGATTATCTGACCTTTGAATTTATTTCCAACGATCTGAAGGAGCACAAGACCATGCTGCGCCGTCAGTTTAAAGCATTGGGAAGGGAGAAAATGTAATGAAAGAACAAGGTTTTGACTTTTTCCAGAACCGCGCCTGCAAGTATTTCCCCTGTCATGCAAACGCAAGAGAAGAGGATTTCAACTGTCTGTTTTGCTACTGTCCGCTCTATATGTTGGGGAAGGAGTGCGGAGGTAATTTTGTCTATTTGGAAAACGGCATTAAAAGCTGCGAAAACTGTACGCTGCCTCACAGCGAGAAGGGCTATACCTACGTGACGGACAAATTCAAGCAAATCGTAGACCGCATGAAGGAAATGGAACACAAAGAATAAACCGAAAGGAGCGCCGCGGCGCTCCTTTTGGTTTTTAGCAATCCAATATTTACTTTTTAGTGCCGTTTGGGTATAATAGCGGCGATATACCGAAAAAATTATGCGTTCCTGGAGGAAAAACCATGGACGAAAAGAAGATACTTTGGGAAAAACGGCGTAAGCGTGTGCATGAAATCGTGGAAGTGGGGTCTGTCGGTGACTGGCTCAGCCGGGGGTATGACTGGCTTGGCACCATCATGCTGATCGTCAACCTGATTGTGACTATTCTGGATACCTTCAATGCCATGGCCCCCCATGACCTTGCACTGACCGTTCTGGAAGAGATCACGGTTGCGTTCTTTGCGGTGGACTATGTGCTGCGTGTGTGGGCGGCTCCCTATCTGCATGAAGATTTGCCGGATCGGCAGGCGACCAAGAAGTACCTGCTGTCCTTTACGGGTATTATTGATTTGCTGTCTTTCCTGCCCCATTATCTGCCCATCTTTTTCCCTGCGGGCGCGGCGGTCTTCCGTATGTTCCGTGTAGTGCGCATTCTCCGCCTATTTCAGGTCAACGCCTATTACAACTCCATCCATGTGATCACGGCGGTCATTTCCAGCAAGAAGCAGCAGCTGTTTTCTTCGGTGTTCATTATTCTGGTGCTGATGGTCGGTTCCAGCCTCTGTATGTACAGTCTGGAAAACGCGGCCCAGCCCGAGGTGTTCTCCAACGCGTTTTCCGGAATCTGGTGGGCGGCGTCCACACTGCTGACGGTGGGTTACGGTGATATTTATCCCATCACGACGCTGGGTAAGCTGTTCGGTATTGTGATCACCTTCCTCGGTGTGGGCATGGTCGCCATTCCGACCGGTATTATTTCGGCAGGCTTCGTGGACCAGTACTCCCGTCTGAAGCGAATGAGCGAGTATGGGGTAGAAGAGGACGTTCATTTCATCAAGGCTCATTTGGAGCCCCATGATAAATGGGTCGGCATGCGGGTAATGGATCTTGGCCTGCCTGCCGGTGTCATCGTGGCCATGATTCGCCGCGGCCGGGAAAATGTGGTTCCCCGCGGAGATGTGGTTTTGGAGAGCGGTGACACCATCATCATCTGCGCAGAAGCTGTGAAGGACGACAAGCACATCGAACTGAAGGAGATCGTTCTACTGGAGCATAACCCGTGGAATGACCAGTATATCCGCGATCTGGATATCTCACGTCAGACCATGATCGTCATGGTGCGCCGCAAGGGTACCATGCTGGTACCCAGAGGCAGTCTGATGCTGAAACAGGGTGACCACGTGATTTTGTACACCCAGGAACGTTTTCGGGATTCCAATACCATTCAAATTTGATTATCGAATTAAAACTGCCTGATGCCGTATGTAAAAGTGGCGTCAGGCAGTTTTCTATTATTCGAGACCGGAATGTTCGGCCACCCAGCTGCAGATGTGCTCCACGAACTTCAGGGTGGCAGGGCCGGCTGTCTCCATGGAGCGTACGGCCAGCCGGATGGTGCGGCTGGAGGGCGGGTCCAGTTCCTTGACGGCAAGGCCTTCCCGGTGTCCGGTCAGCAGAAGTTCGGGTACGATGCTGATGCCGAGCCCGTGCCGTACCATGGCCAGAATGGCGTAATCGTCCTTGGTGGTAAATTTAATGTTGGGTTTGATGCCTGCGGCGGTCAGGACGTTCATGGCGTCCTGTGCCGAACTGTCGGGCAGGCTGATAAAGGCTTCACGGGTGGCTTCTGCAATGGGGAAACGCTCCTCATTGGAAAGGCGGTGGCCGGCAGGAAGAACGGCCAACAGCCGGTCTTCTGCCAGAGGGATGCTGTGGCAGTTCAGGGCCGATGCGGTATGGACGAATCCGATGTCCACCAGGCCGTCGTGAAGCCACTGCTCCACATCGTAATAGTCGCCGTTGAGCAGCTTGAACTCAATGCGCGGGTACTGGGTCTGAAAGGTCTTTATGATTTCGGGCAGCCAGTGGACGGCCACACTGGTAAAGGTGCCGATGCGCACGGTACCGGCGTCCAGTCCGCGGATGGAGGCTACGATCTGATCCAGCTGACTGCGGCTGTTCAGAATATTGCGGATGACCGGCAGGATGCGCTCTCCGCTGTCGGTCAGAGAGACTCCGGCGCGGCTGCGGTTCAGGACAGAGAAACCCAGTTCCTCCTCCAATGAGCCGATCATATGGCTGACCGCCGACTGGGTGTAGCCCAGTGATTCACCTGCTTTGGACAGGCTGCCCAGCTCCACGGTTTTTACAAAGGCCTGATATTTGTTCATGCTCATAATCTTGTCTCCCGGTTAATAGGGGTAAAATAAATGTTTTTGATATTATACATGAAAAAAATTCATATTAAAAGGGTTTTTGTTGTTTTTTCGGAAAAAGTATTTTATAATCATGGAAATGCTTTAGTGTGATGCAGTGAAAAAGTAAAAGCTGGCGTTCAGTCGGCACTGCATCCAAAAAGGAGAGGAAATTTCAATGAACGGACAAACCATTCAGATTTTGATCGCCATGGTCGTTTACATGGCAATCGTAATTGTGATCGGCGTGGTGTTTGCCAAGCGGGCAAACAAAAGCTCTGAGGATTACTTCCTGGGCGGACGCTCTCTGGGCCCTTGGGTCACCGCCATGAGTGCCGAGGCTTCCGACATGAGTGGCTGGCTTTTGATGGGCCTGCCCGGTGTGGCCTACTGGTGCGGTCTGGCTGATGCAGCCTGGACTGCGATCGGTCTGGCTGTTGGTACCTACCTGAACTGGCTGATCGTGTCCAAGCGTTTGCGCCGCTACAGCATTCGTGCCAACAATTCCATTACTCTGCCGGAATTTTTTTCCAACCGTTTCCGTGAGAAGAGCAAGACCATCATGACCATTGCGGCGCTGTTTATTCTGATTTTCTTTGCAGTGTACGCCGCCAGTTGTTTTGTGACCTGCGGCAAACTGTTTTCCACTCTGTTTGATCTGCCCTACCGAACCATGATGATCGTGGGTGCCGTGTTTGTGCTGCTGTACACCTTGCTGGGCGGCTTCCTGGCAGAAAGCGCTTCCGACTTCATGCAGGCCATTGTTATGATCGTTGCTCTGGCTGTGATCATGATCGTTAGTATTTTCCAGGCCGGCGGCATTGGTGCCGTTATTGAAAATGCAAAATCCATCCCCGGTTTCTTTGAGTTCTTCGGTCTGGCTACCCCCACCCTGAACGAAGCCGGTCAGCAGATCGTCGAGGCCGGCAAGCCGGTGTTCGGCGGCGCTGCCGATTACGGTCTGCTCAGCGTCTGCTCCATGCTGGCATGGGGTCTGGGTTACTTCGGCATGCCGCAGGTTCTGCTGCGCTTTATGGCCATCCGCAAGGAAGAAGAGTTGACCCGTTCCAGAAGAATCGCCATGATCTGGGTGGTTATTTCTCTGGCGGTTGCTGTGTTTATCGGTATCATCGGCCGCAATAATTTCCCTGTGGCTCATCTGACTGCCTCCGGTGCAGAAAATATCTTTATTACCCTGTCTACCAGCTATCTGCCTCCGCTGCTGGCCGGTTTTGTTATGGCCGGTATTCTGGCGGCTACCATCAGCTCTTCGGACTCCTATCTGCTGATTGCCGCCTCGGCAGTTGCCAAGAACATTTTCCAGGGCGTTGTCAAGAAGGATGCCACCGACAAGCAAGTGCTGACGATCTCCCGCATTACGCTGCTGGCCATCGCTGTGTTTGCAGCCATTATCGCACTGGACGAAAACAGCGTGATTTTCAAGGTAGTCTCCTTTGCGTGGGCCGGGTTTGGCGCCACCTTCGGTCCTCTGATGATCCTTTCTCTGTTTTGGAAGCGTATCAACAAGCCCGGTGCCATTGCCGGCATGGTGGGCGGTGCCGCCATGGTCTTTATCTGGAAGCTGGGTGTCAGCAAACTCGGTGGTGTGTTTGCCATTTACGAATTGCTGCCCGCTTTCCTCTTCTCTGCCATCTGCATCGTTGTGGTTTCCCTGCTGACCGCTCCCCCCTCCAAGGAGATCGAGGAGGATTTCGAAGCAGTCAGATTGCAGAAGACCCTGTAACACTTGTTCATTTCCTACTATACCCTCCAGAAAAGGCCGCGTACCGATCGGTATGCGGCCTTTTCGTTTCAAAACCGGTTGCAAAAAGTCAACTTGTCCGATATAATGTCAGCAATACAAAGAGATATGGGAGGAATTCCAATGAAAATCACTTATACCCCCCGCGGGGTCTGTTCCCGCCAGATGACCGTGGAAGCTGAAAACGGCGTTATTACCAACGTTCAGGTAATGGGTGGCTGCGACGGCAACCTGAAGGGCATTATGAGCCTGTTGGTCGGCATGGAGGTCGATCAGGCCATTTCCCGTATGGAGGGCATCCGCTGTGGCATGAAGTCCACTTCTTGCCCCGATCAGCTGGCCAGCGCCCTGAAATGCCTGAAGCAGGAGAGCAACTGAATGAAAAACGCCTTTGGCACATTGGCCAAAGGCGTTTTTTGATGTACGGGGTTAACGGCGCCGGCGTCCGCTGTATCCGCTGTAGGAGCGGGCACGGCGGCGTTTTTTGCGGGTCAAAGCGGCAATCAGGATGATCAGAAACAGGATAAAGGCCACGATGCCGGCGGCGGCAAACTTGACCCAAGGCTGGGCAATGAACTTTTCGGCCCGGTCAATACGGTACATGAGTTCGGAGCGTTCCACGTCGTTGACCGCCACCAGATCCAGTGTGCCGTATTCACGCCCTTTATAGGACAGGGTGATTTCTCCCAGAACCTGACCTTTGGCGACCGGGGCCTCCACGCTGTCTGTATACAGGGTGATCTTCTGCTCAAAATCATCCACATCCACGTCGGCGGGCAGCAGGGCAGAGATAGAGCCCTCTGAGCGGACCAGAACATGGTCGGTTTCCGACAGGGTGACAGGCAGCTGTTTGACCGGTTCGGAGCTTTCCCAGATGGTGCGGTAACTGAAGTTGCTGAAACCCCATTCCAGCAGGCGGGTGGACTCCACAAAATTCATGCGGCGGTAGGACTGGTCGGGCTGTTTGACCAGCTCGGCGCCCAGAACCACGCAGTACAGGGTACGGCCGTCCTGCTCGGCGGCCGAGACCAGACAGTGGCCTGCCTCCAGCGTGGTACCGGTTTTGATGCCGATGGCAGAGGGATAGACATAGCCGGAATATTTCCACGGGGAAATCAGACCGTTGGTGTTGTAAAATTCACGCTCTTTACTGATGTTGGTGGCGGGAACGGTATATTTGGGGGTGGCGACGATTTCACGGAAGGTCTCGTTTTTCATGGCCTCGCAGGAGACCAGCCAGATGTCCCACGCGGTGGTGTAGTGGTCGTCGTCGTGCAGGCCGTGGGTGTTGGTGAAGTGGGTGCCGGTCATGCCAAGCTCGGCGGCGCGCTGGTTCATCAGCTCCAAAAACGGCTCGATGCCTCCGGACACGGCGTGGGCCAGTACATTGCAGGCCTCGTTGGCCGAAGCCACCAGCGTGCAGTACAGCAGGTCCTCCAGCGTCATCTGTTCGCCGTTGCGGATGTTCTGGGTGGAGCTGTCAGCGGACAGGCCGTTGTGAATACCCGGCGGCGCGGTGATGATGTCATCCAATGCCAGTTCGCCCCGGTCAACCGCTTCCAGCGTCAGCAGTGCGGTCATGATTTTGGTAATGCTGGCGGGATAACGTTTTTCGTGAGCATTCATTTCGTAAAGGACTTCACCGTAGGTTGCGTCCACCACCAAAGCGGCAGTGGCCTCCGGTGCGGGATCCTCCAACGCGAGGGCAGCACCGGGCAGCAGCAGGGCCAGCAGCAAAAATACCGCCATAAATCGGAAGAATTGATATTTTTTCATAGGAAACTCCCAAAAGATATGTTATAATAGCCGCAAGCGGCTGTTATGCGCTTATTCAGCCCTTTTTCGCGTCCCCTCGGGGACAACCGAAAATCGGACAGCCATTTAATTTATACTAATTATAGCAAAATCCCGATTGCGGTGCAACAGGAAAGGCGGCGGCAAATTATGAAGATTTCCGGTCCGGAAAAGACCATTCTTGCTGTGACGGCTGCCTTTCTTCTGTTTACGGTCGGCTATTTTCTGGGCGGACAGGGCAGTGATGAACCCTATACTGTGGACGCGCAGACCGTATGGACCGGAGAAGTGGGCGACGGGGTCGTCGTGTCTGCAAGGCCGGAATCGGTGAACATCAATACCGCCACGGCCGAGCAGTTACAGGCTCTTCCCGGTATCGGCGCGAAAAGAGCGCAGGACATTGTGGCGGACCGGGCGGCCAACGGACCCTTCCGGATCCCGGAGGATCTGATGCGTGTCTCGGGGATCGGCGAAGGAACGCTGAGTGAAATTTTAGAGTACATTACAGTGGAATAAAAATCGTCACGGAGGTGCAGATATATGCCGAAAATTTTGGTTGTGGACGACGAGAAGGTGCTGGTCAAGGGCATCAAATTCAATCTGGAGAATGACGGCTATCAGGTGGAAGTGGGCTACGACGGGGAAGAGGCGGTGGAACGCGCCCGCAACGGCAATTTTGACCTGATCATGCTGGACCTGATGATGCCCAAAATCGACGGTCTGCAGGCCTGTATGCGTATCCGTGAGTTTTCCACCGTGCCCATCATTATGCTGACCGCCCGCAGTGAGGATACCGACAAGCTCATCGGCTTTGAATACGGCGCAGATGATTACATTACCAAACCCTTCAATATTCTGGAGGTCAAGGCCCGTATCCGTGCTCTGCTGCGCCGTGCCGGTATGACCGAGCAGAAGGATGAACGCCTGATTACCGGACATATCACGCTGGATCCCGATGCCCGCGCTGCATGGAAGGAAGAGGATAGCGTGGAGCTGACTGCCAAGGAATTCGACCTGATGGAGCTGCTCATGCGCAATCCCGGCCGCGTGTATTCCCGCGAAAACCTGCTCAACGTGGTGTGGGGCTATGAATATGTGGGCGACTACCGCACCGTGGATGTGCACGTGCGCCGTCTGCGCGAAAAGCTGGAGCTGGACCCTGCCAATCCCCAGTACATCCTGACCAAGTGGGGCGTTGGATACTACTTGAAGAACGGCTGACCCGTGTGACCGCCTGAGCGGTGAAATATATTGAAAAATCGGAGGTGATGACCGTGTCAAAGCAGCGAAAAATCCACTTTTTTCAGTCCATCCAGACCAAGTATGCGTTGACCTATCTGGCGGTCATCGCCGCCGTGCTGGTACTGCTGAATACTTACCCCATTCTGGTGTCGCAGGATCTGATCTTCAAGTCCAAGCAGACATCTATGCAGAGTCAGACCGCCGTGGTGGCCTCTGCTCTGGCCGGCTTGGAATCCTTGAGTGCCGAAGGCGTGGAGCAGGTCATGAATCAGCTGGACGATATGGGACTGACCCGCATTGTGGTCACCGACGGATCGGGTATGATCCTCTATGATACGGTGGACGGCGGCGGAACCCTTTATCAATACGCAATGGTTCGGGAGATCGCCAGTGCGTTGGACAAGAATACGGTTTTTTGCAGTGAATTTGTTAACGGTCAGTTCCAAAGTATTGCTGCGCTGCCCGTTGTATACCGCAACATGGTCATCGGTGCCGTACTGCTGTACGAAGAAGACACGGAACAGGCTACTTTGCTGCAGGGCGTGCAGTCCAATCTGCGCTCTCTGTCCATCGCCATCGCTGCGGTGGTTGTGGTGATGAGTCTGATCTTCTCCAAGGCACTGACTGGCCGTATCGGAACGCTGCTGCGTGCCATCCGTATCGTGCGGGAAGGAAAATACAGCCACCGTGTGCAGATGAAGGGCGGCGATGAGCTGTCTCAGCTGGCTGACGAGTTCAACCAGTTGACCGACCGCCTTCAGACCACGGATGAGGTGCGTCGCCGTTTCGTATCTGACGCATCCCATGAGTTAAAGACTCCGCTGGCCTCTATTCGCCTGCTGTCCGATTCTATTTTGCACAGCGATAACATCGATCTGGAAACCACCCGTGAATTCGTGGAAGACATCGGGGAAGAGGCCGAGCGCCTGACCCGAATTTCGGAGCGGCTTCTGACCCTGACCCGTTTGGATGCCCAATTGGAAGTGGAGCGCATCGCGGTGAATCTGGCGTCCGTTGTGCGCAAGGTGGAACATATGCTGCGTCCTCTGGCTCAGGCCAATGGTATCCTGCTGGAAAGTGATTTGGAGGAAGGGTGCATCGTGGATGCTTTGCCCGATGACCTGTATCAGATCACCTTTAACCTGATGGAAAATGCCATCAAGTACAACCGGCCTGAGGGTAAGGTCATGACCGGCCTGCGTCGAGAGGGAGATGAAGTAGTCCTGCGGGTGGAAGACACCGGTGTGGGTATCCCCGAAGAGGATATGGACAAAATCTTCAACCGTTTTTACCGTGTGGACAAGGCCCGTTCCCGTGCCGCAGGCGGCACAGGCCTTGGCCTTTCCATCGTGCAGGACATGGCAAAGCAGCACGGCGGCACCGTGTCGGTCAGTCACCGCGAACCGGAGGGTTCCTGTTTTTCCGTGCGTTTCCCTGTCTGGCAGAAGGGAGGGGACACATGGTGAGAAAGTGGATTGCTCTTATGCTGGTGCTGCTCTGTCTGACCGGCTGTATGTCGGTGCTCTCGCCATCGGACGAATCGGTGGGAGAATACGGCCTTTGGTACACCGTGGAAGAGGATAAGGAAGGGGCGGACCACTCCGATGTGGTGGCATTTGAACCCCGTTCATGGCAAAGCCTGCCTTCCGCACAGATATTGCTGGATAATCTGTTGGCCGGACCGCAAAGCACCACGCTGACATCACCCTTTCCGGCCGGAGTGCGGGTGCTGGATGTTGATTTGGATACCGGAACAGAGACATTGTATATCAATCTGAGTGAGCAGTATGGCAGCTTATCCGGATTTGATCTGACGGTGGCCGATTACTGTATCGTGATGACCATGTGCCAGATCTCCGGGGTGAACAGCGTTCGTGTTCTGGTGGAAGGAGAACCCATTCCTTACCGCAACCGCCAGAATATGCAGGCGACCGATGTGATGTTAAGCGGGATCGAAGATGAGCCGGAAACTTTTACGGCTGCTTTGTACTTCCCAAACCGGGATAATTCGGGTCTGCTTGTGGAGTATCGTCAGGTGGAGCGAAGCGGTGACAGTGCCGCAGAAATCATTATGACTGAACTTTTGCGCGGGCCGATGAGGAGCGGGACAGGTAAAGCATTGCCTGAAGGAACTCAGATTCTGGGCCTTTCAGTCAGCGGTACAGTCTGCCAGATAGATCTGTCTTCGGAATTTGTAGACAATGCACCTCAGAATGGCGTGGGGCCAACCAGCGCGTTGTATGCACTGGTGAATTCCCTTTGTTCTCTGGGGGGAATCAGTCAGGTCCGTGTGCTTGTAGAAGGGGCCGTGCTGCAAACTTACCATGGAGCGACAGTAAACAACCCGGTCAGCGCAAATTTTGAGCTTGTGAAAGATTAAACAGTTGACTGGGGTAGGATTCGCGAGTAAAATACAAAAATAATGCAAATGCGGTTCATGCCGCAGCCGAAAGGATGATACCTATGAAAGTCAACACCGATTGCCTCCATGCCGGCTACATTCCCGGAAATGGTGAGCCCCGCAACATCCCCATTATCCAATCCACCACCTTCCGTTACGAGACCAGCGAGGCCATGGGCAAGCTGTTCGACCTTGAGGCCAGCGGTTATTTCTACACCCGTCTGCAAAACCCCACCAACGACTATGTGGCCGCCAAGATCGCGGCGTTGGAGGGCGGCACCGCCGCCATGCTGACCTCCGCCGGTCAGGCTGCCAGCTTCTACTCCGTGTTCAACATCGCCTCCTGCGGCGATCACGTGGTGGCCTCCTCTGCCATCTACGGCGGCACCTACAACCTGTTTGCCGTCACCATGAAGCGCATGGGCATCGAGTTCACTTTTGTGGAGCCCGACTGCACCGAGGCAGAACTGGAAGCCGCCTTCCGGCCCAACACCAAGGCTGTGTTCGGCGAGACCATTGCCAACCCTGCCCTGACCGTGCTGGACATTGAAAAGTTTGCCAACGCAGCTCACGCCCATGGTGTGCCCCTGATCGTGGACAATACTTTCCCCACCCCTGTCAACTGCCGTCCCTTTGAGTGGGGCGCTGACATTGTCATCCACTCCACCACCAAGTATCTGGACGGTCACGCCAACTGCGTGGGCGGCTGTATCGTGGACAGCGGAAAGTTCGATTGGACCAAGCACGCTGACAAGTTCCCCGGTCTGTGCACTCCTGATGACAGCTATCACGGCGTGACTTACACCGAGCGTTTTGGCCTGGAAGGCGCCTATATTACCAAGGCCACCGCCCAGCTTATGCGCGATTTCGGCTCCATCCAGTCGCCCATGAACGCCTATCTGCTGAATGTGGGTATTGAGACCCTTCCCCTGCGTATGGCTCGTCATTGTGAGAATGGTATGGCCGTGGCAGAATACCTGAAGAATCATCCCAAGGCAGCCTGGGTCAAGTATCCCGGTCTGCCCGGTGATGCCCACTATGAGCTGGCTCAGAAGTATATGCCCAACGGCACCTGCGGCGTGGTTTCCTTCGGCGTGAAGGGTGGCCGCGCAGCTGCCGAGCGCTTCATGGCCGGCCTGAAGCTGGCCTCCATCGCCACCCACGTGGCCGATGCCAAGACCTGCGTGCTGCATCCCGCCTCTGCAACCCACCGCCAGATGAACGACGCCGAGCTGGCCGCCGCCGGCGTATCTCCCGATCTGGTGCGTTTCTCGGTGGGCATCGAGCACATCGACGACCTGATCGCCGACATCGATCAGGCACTGGCAGGTGTGTAATTGAAACAGCGTAAAAAATCCTGCACCTTCATCGGAAGGTGCAGGATTTTTGTTTACTCAATATGCACGTGATTGTTGATGTGGTTCATGCAGTAGCAATAATAGCCGTTGCACTTGGAGCAGTAGCGGAACTCCATGGTAGAGTCCATCTCGTCGGTGATGCCGCACACAGCGCACTTGTGAATATACCCTTTGGTCTTTCGTGCCTGCGCCTGCGCTTTCTTGAAGTTAATGGTCTGCTTGCTGGTTTTGTGCTTGAAGCGGTCAAACAGGCGGGCGAAGTCGGCCGAGAAGAACAGAAAGTAGTTCAGAATGGCAAGGATGGGGATCAAGGCCATCAGGAAATGTCCGCCGATCAGATACTGGATAATCGACCATGCGAACAGAGCGGCATCCAGCCATGCCAGCCACTTGACCTTGACGGGGATGAAGAAAAAGATCAGGAACTGGGTATTGGGGTACAGGGTGGCAAAGGCAAAGAACATGGACAGGTTGACATAGGTCATGGTGGCGTAGCCGGTCACAAAGCCCAGCAGCATGTTCAGTACCACACCCATGACGTAGAATAGGGTGAATTTAGTGGAACCCCACTCCCGTTCCAATGTGGTGCCGATCATCCAGTACAGGTAGGTGGACAGCGCAAACCAGACCAGACGGCTGTCCAGTGGAAGGAACACGAAGGTGATCAGACGCCAGACCTGCCCCTGCAGAATGGCAGGCAGGGAGAAGTAGAGCAGATTGGAAAAACTGTCCTGACTGAACATATCCAGCAGATAAACCAGCACAGAGCCGATGACGATGATGTACATCAGGTTGGGAATGCCGAACCGGGGATGCTTGTGGCAAAAGCGGTTCAGCCAGGATTCAATGGAACGCAAGGGCAAAACCTCCTGAAAGGAAATTGAAACCAGTATAGCAGAGCAACCGGGTGAAATGGGGAACAAATTGTAAACAATCTTATTTGA